>NZ_JCAKMY010000003.1:0-152469 GCF_059515845.1 Acinetobacter sp. CY79 | reverse complement strand
GCAATTTCACCAAATTGATTCATCGCAATATGTAATTTACAGCCATAAAACCAGCCCATTGAGCTTCTACCACGTGATGCAATTTGGACTAATGATTTATGACGCTGAATACGTTGATTTTTACAAACTGGCAAAGTTGTTGAATCAATCCATAAATATTGTGTACCTTGACCTTTCATCAGTGCCACATGTAAAGCGTGTAGAGCTAATTGATGCCTATTGATCAGATGAATCATCCGTTGGTAACAGGGTAAGCTTTTAAATAAATGATTTTTATCCTGTTTCAACCATGTAAAAAAGGCTTTGAAATTAGTGAAATGAGAACATTTATACCAGATAGCAATAAAAGTGATTTCTGAGATACTCAAGTGAGCGGTTCGGACTCTTGAGAAACGACGACTTTGTTTAAGGAAATTCCAATAGGTTGCTTCAAATTTAAGAAAGAAATCATCAATTAAACAGAATAATTCGGTACTATTAAACATAGGGACTAGAGTTTTAAGTTTTGTGTGGTAACTCAACTGATGGCTCTAGTCCTCTTATTTTTCAAGTCAATTTCTTATCCGCGATTCGGGTTAAATAGAGTTGAGACCTAAATCGAATTCGATGGGCGTGAAGTGTAAGAAAATGAACATATGAAAAATTCTCTTTTATTTTTAATTTTAAGTACTTTAACCCGAATCCTGCTTAAGGCAATGAGACAATTCATCTTAAGATTTATGCATCATTTTGATCATAAAAAAGTATTTACCTTGATCTGATAGCACTAAAAATTAATCATAAAATTACATTTAGCTTATGATTTTAAAGAAAAATCCTTATCCGCGATTCGGGTTACTTTAATAATTGGTTGTAATAACGATTCTAATGCAAAGAAACCTGTAGAAAATGAGAGTCAGGATGTTAATGCGCTTATAAAATCAGAAAACTCTTCTGAGATTTTTAAATTAGCAACGACCTACGCTTCTAATGGTGGCAAGGAAAATTTAACAAAAGCTTATGAACTTTATAATAAGGCAGCAGAACTAGGATCCACAGATGCTATGTTGCAGTTAGGTTTAATGTATAGAGAGGGAAATGAAGTTGTATCAAGAAATGATAAAGCTTCTACGCAATGGTTTATGAAACTAGCTGAAAAAGGTGAGGCAGCTGGATTGCATAACGTTGGTGTAGCCTACTATAAGGGGCTCGGTGTTGAACTGGATAAAAAGAAAGCGTATCATTATTTTTTACAATCTGCGGAAAAAGGCTTGTTACAGTCTCAAGTGCTAGTTTCAGGTCTATTATATAATGGGGATGGTGTTAACAAAGATTTAGCTGCTTCATTTCAATGGATGTTAAAAGCTGCAGAGCAAGGTGATATAGACTCTCAGAATAATGTTGGTTTAGCTTATGAAAATGGTGAAGGGGTAGAGAAAGATCCTAAGCAATCATTCATATGGTTTAAAAAGGCTGCTGATAATGGACAAGTATTTGCAAATTATAATGTGGCGTTAAAATATTTTACTGGTAATGGTGTTAATCAAAATCTAGATGAGGCAATTAAATATGCAGAAGTTGCTTTTAAACAAGGTGATGAAGGCGCTTATGAATTGCTTTCTGAAATCTATGGTGATGAAACAAGCTTGAAATATAATCCAGCTAAAGCAGCTAATTTAAAGAAAGAATATGAAAATCTGAAGAATTAATGTCTTATTGATATTTAGATCAGAGATAAGTAAGACTTGGCTATATTTTTACTGGGATTAATTAACTCTTCCGAAATCAATTAAATAACTTACATAAATAAAAAAGCCCTCTCGGGCTTTTTTTATTTTAAATCAAGGTAACTGCTGAATCGGACTTCCACCCAATGCCTGCAATAACGTCACATAAGCATTGTATTGGCTTTGTTTAGTCTGAACTAAACTTAAACGGGCCTCACGTGTCGTACGTTGCGCATCGATCAGATTCTTTAACGCCACAGCACCATTTTTATAACGAACTTGGGTCAGTTGTTCTGTTTTCTCTGCAAGTTGAACATTACGTTCTTGTAGAGCCACTTGTTTATCGATTTCATTACGTGCTGATAAAGCATTTTCAACATCTGCAAAAGCTTTATATAGCGTTTGACGGTATTGAATAATTGACTTTTCATACTCAAGTTCATTGACGCGTAAATCACGCTTCATGTCATTCCATTGCAAGAAGGGGAGCGTAAGACCAGCCCCTAAGATCGCAGCAGGATTAGACAGCACATTACTCAGTGAAGTACTCGCGCCTCCTGTAGTAATGCTGCCCGTTAAATTAATCGAAGGATAATAGCTGGCTTTATTGGCATCTTTGTTGGCTAGTGCTTTACGTAAGCGTAACTCAGCCGCTTGTAAGTCAGGACGACGCGATAACAATTCAGCAGGTAAGCCCGACTGAATCTGTGGCAGGGCAGAACGAGGTAAACGTTGTGGCTCCGCGATATTCAGCTGTTGCACAGGTTGATTGAGCAACACAGCGAGTCCCGTACGTGTTTCTACTTTTTGCTGTTCAATCTGACTTAAAGTGGCCTTTTGACTTTGAACGGCTTGTTCCGCTGAAGTCAAATCGAGTCCAGAGACAGCTCCAGCACGATACTGAGTTCTGACTAATTCATAAGTTTTTTGGGTGCTGGCTAAGTTCTGCTGTGCCACAGACAAGCGTTCATTTAAATAACCTAACTGCCAATACAATTGTGTCGTCGTTGCAATCAAGCTTTGCGCAGTGGCTTGAAGGTCTTGCTCTGTAGCCAGCGCTTCCCAACGCGAAGCTTCAGTTTGATTGGCCAATTTACCGAACAAATCCAGCTCATAGCTTAAGCCTGGATAGTTCAGCGAAATCCCATTCGATGAGTCCCCATCACCATCTAAACTAAAGCGATGACCGACAGATGCCCCTGCATTGCCAATACGTATACCTTGCTGGCTTTCAGACTGTTTGGCTTGAATGCGTGCTTGTTGCAGGTTAATCCCTGCAACAGCCAAATCGGTATTACGTGCAATCACTTGATCAACCAATTGATTGAGCTGTGCATCACCAAATAACGTCCACCATTGGTCATGAAAAGCCTGCTGATGGACTTGCTGACTCATTTGCTGACTATTTTGAAATCCCTGTGGAATATCAACGGTCGGTACTTGATACGGTGATTTGACGATTGCAGCACAACCCACCAATGAGCTCGTAAGAATTAAGGCAGTCGTGAGTTTGGTTAAATTTAATGGCATATTCTTTTCCTTATTCTCTTGAAAGTGCATCAACAGGATTGAGTCGAGCTGCGTTACGCGCAGGAATGAATCCGAACACGATACCAATCAAGCTTGAACATACGAAAGCGGCAATAATCGATGTCGTTGAATACGCCATTTGGAATGTTCCGCCGGCAAAATGACTAATCAATTGTCCAATTCCAAGGGATAATAGCACCCCTAAAATACCACCCAAAATACACACCAAGACAGCTTCAATCAGGAACTGCTGCAAGATGTCACTTTGACGCGCACCGACCGCCATACGCACCCCGATTTCCTGTGTACGTTCAGTCACAGATACCAGCATGATATTCATCACTCCAATACCACCGACCACCAATGAAATCACGGCAATAGCAGAAACCAATAAAGTCATGGTTTGTGTGGTTTGTTGAATCGTTTCACGGATACTGTCAGAGTTTTGCGTAAACACATCTTGCGCACCATGACGCTGTACCAATAAATTCAAAATGGCATTTTCAGCGGCAGCACTTGGGTATTCATCTTTAATGCGGACAATAATGCTACGGACATTAGATTGACCCAACATCCGGCTCATGACAGTGGAGTAAGGTAAGTAGACATTGAGACTGTCTGCATTGCCCATCGCGCTTTTTTGCGGTTCAATGACCCCAATAATACGGCTCGGCACACTTCCAAGTAAGATCACTTGACCGACAGGATTTGAACCATCAGCAAAAAAGGTCTTCTTGGTGTTGTCATCAATGACCACATCTTGTGCTTGTTCATTGATACTTTGTTTGTCAAAAGTCTGTCCTGATTGAAAGTTGAGACCTTTGACATAGAAGAAATCTTCACTCACGCCATTCACAGTCGTGCTGGCTTCAATATCTTTAAAGCGACCTGTCACACTGGAGTTCACCGATGGGCTGACCCCGTCGACATAAGGTTGTTCTGCTAAGGCATCAGCATCGGCAGGAATTAAGGTTTTGCTTTGTGAGGATCGTGAGTTGTCACCAAAACCTCGTCCTTGATAAACGGTAATGGTATTGGTGCCAAGACTGCTAATATTCTCTAAAATCTGCTTTTGTGAACCATTCCCGAGTGCAACTACGGATACCACCGAGGCAATACCAATAATGATCCCGAGCATGGTTAAGAAAGTACGCATACGGTGTGCATTCATGGCCAAGATCGCCATGCGGAATGCTTCACCTAAGCGATCCGTAGCAGAACGCCATGATGAAATTTTCTTTTGTTCAGGGCGAACTAAAGTGTGTTTCTCTAGAGGTTCATCATCATTAACAGGTATATTCGGCTCATCGGAAATAATATTTCCATCCGAGATTTCAATAATACGTGTGGCATTTTTAGCGACATTGTGATCATGCGTGACCAGAATAATGGTGTGACCCTTGGCATTCAGCTCACGCAAAATACGCATCACTTCAATACCACTGTTCTTATCCAGTGCACCTGTGGGTTCATCGGCAAGAATTACATCGCCACCGTTCATCAATGCACGCGCAATCGACACACGTTGTTGCTGACCACCAGAAAGCTGACTTGGACGGTTTTGGGTTTTATCGCTTAATCCCAAATCTGTGAGTAACTGAACTGAGCGTTGATGACGTTCAGACGAATCAGCACCTGCATAAATGGCAGGGACTTCAACGTTACCTGCGGCATTCAGATCACCCAATAAATGATAACGCTGGAAAATAAAACCAAAATATTCACGACGCAGTTCAGCCAGTTCATCGGCTTCTAACTCGCGCGTTTCACGTCCTTGAACCTTATAACTGCCTGCTGTGGGCTGATCGAGACAGCCCAAAATGTTCATCAGCGTGGATTTACCTGAACCAGATTGACCGACAATCGCCACCAGTTCACCGGGATAAATTTCGAGATTTACCCCTTTTAAAATCTGTACCGTGCTTTCCCCAGCAGGGAATTCACGGGTCAGATTTTTAACTTCGAGTAAGGGTTGCTTGTTTTGATCCATGATTACATTCTCATTGGACCAGCGCCACCACGGGCACCGCGTTTCGCAGCATCATTCGATGAGTCGGCACCATCAGCAATCACGACTTTATCGCCTTGCTTCAAACCACGAATCACTTCAGCGGTAACACGGTTATTTAAACCGATCAATACAGACTGAGGTTTCGCAGAACCATCTGCTTGTAATACGCGAACCATACCGATCGAAGCCTTGCCTTGATCAATCAACTGACGTTCTTCAGCAGTCAGCTCTAAACGAGCAGGGCGGTTTGGATTATTGGCATTGCCTTCACGGTTACGTTCACCACGAGGTGGTTCAGCACCTGCTTCAGGGTTCGATTTTTGAGTGCGTTGACGCTGTGGACGATTTGAAGCTTGAACAGCTGATGCGGGAATGGTGAGTACATTTTTTGCTTCATCTAAAATAATGAAGACTTGCGCCGTCATATCAATACGCAGTTTGCCATCTTCATTGGGGACATCAAACAAAGCATTGTAGTAGACAGCTGAGCTTGTAGAAGATGTATTGGCATTTGATTCAGTATTGATTGAATTAGGTGCAGGTTCAACTTGACGAAGCGTTGCGTAATGCTTTTTCTCGTTGTTGCCTAAAGTGGTGAAGTATACTTTTTGACCTTCTTGAACCTTCATGACATCGGCTTCTGAAATTTCAGATTTCACGGTCATGGTGTCCAGCTTTGCCAGTTTGACGATGGTCGGTGCACTTTGATTCGCATTGACCGTTTGACCTTCTTCAGTCACGATTGCAACAATCGTTCCATCCATCGGTGCAACAATTTGGGTATAACCCAAGTCTTCTTTCGCAGTTGAAAGCGTTAAACGAGATTGTTCAATTTGTGCATTCACGGCAGTGATGTCTGATTGCGCTGTTTTAAAGCTTGCAAGTGCAGATTCTAGTTCAGCACGAGACGTTGCATCTTGCGCATACATGGCTTTTTGACGGTTATATTCAGCCTCAACTTTAGCCAGATTGGCTTGACGTGTTGCCAATTGAGCTTGTTGATTTTTAATATTGGCTTCTACAGTTTTGAGTTCATTCTCTTGACGGATAGAATCAATTTGCGCGATCAGTTGACCTTGTTTAACCTGATCACCCAGTTGCACATACATTTTTTTGACTTGACCGGACACCTGTGAACCGACGCTGACCATTTTGGTCGCTTCAAGGACACCTGTTGCAAGCACTGAGTTTTCAATATCACCACGCGTCACCTCAGCAGTAATAAATTGACTTTTCTCCGGCTCAGGCTTGAAGAAATACCAAGCAGTCGCCGCAATTGCAATCGCAACGACAGCAATGATAATCAGTTTGCTTAATTTTATTTTTGGCATAGTAGTCAATAGAATTTGAAAATTATGCGAATTATAAAGGTGAAATAAGGAGAAAGCGTGAATATTTTAAATTATTGAAAATGATAATTATTATTAATAAATAGAGTCTTAAAATATGATCTGAAATCGCTTTAATTAATGAACGAATAGAGTGCGACCACAGACTTCAGCGATACATTGCTGGATTAAATGTTCGGGGTTTTCTTGGCTTTTGCCTTTAATCGCAGCATCAATGCGAAGCAGAAGGAGTGGCCAAGTCAAAAATTGTTGGGGATTTAAACGACGTAAGGCTTGCTGATATTGACTGACTTTGGTTTTCCAAATACCGAGTTGTAAGGCATTTTGAGGTTGCTCATACAATTGCATGAGTAAACGCATTTCTTTACTGATTGTCCAAAGAATTAAACTTGGTGCTTCACCAGATTCAATCAGATACTGAAATGTTTTAATCGACTGTGCCAAATGACCTGCAAGCATTGAATCACTCAGATCAAAAGTGCTGTAGCGCGATTGATCCTGCAAGCATTCAACAAGATGATTGACTTGAATTTGAGCTTCATTGGGAAATGTGTCAGCCACACGCATCAAGCTATTTTTTGCAGCAAGGAGGTTGTGCTCATGATGTTGTTCAAGCCAAACCCATGCATCACGATCCAGTTGTATCCCCAGTTTATCGGCTTCAAAGCTTAAAACTTTTTGGCGCTCTTGCGGATAATTTGCCGTTAAAGCGACAACAACGCCGTTGGCTTCTACCGTTTGGAAAAAAGCAGATTTCAAACTGGCACTGTCTTGTTTGGGCATTATGATCACAAGTAAATTGTGTTCATTATGTTGAATATAACTTTTCAGTAATTTGAGGGTGTTGGCATCAGGTTTGATGTTGCCATGCACTTCAACTGCTAAATTTTGAGAAAATAAAGACAGACTATTTAAGGCATTAAAGACATTTTTCCAATCACTGACTGAAGCAATATCGTAACGCTGACGTTCAATATCTTGTTTCGTCCAACTCTGACGAAATGCATCAATCAAATTTTGTTCGAGAAGCGGTTCTTGCCCATGCAGAATCCAAGCACCGCGAGCTTCATCAACGCGTTTTAACGCTTGGAGGTAATCTATCTTCATGGTTTTAGTGATTCATTAATTTTGTGGTTGATTCAGCTGAACGTCTTGCTGGATAGGGAGTTGAACATTGACCTGTGCTTTAGGTAAACGATTCGCCGAAATTTGACGTGACATCTGCTGTGCAACGTCATCAATTAAAATTTGGCTTAAATAACGATACTGTTGATCATCGGTGTTCACCGTTGCAACATTATATTGGTAGCTACGAGATGCTGTTAATGTACGTGGTTCTGTAATCGGATTACCTTGGCGATCTTCAATTTGAAAGGTCACGCTTAAACGCAATAGGACTTCAATTAGACTTCCTTTGAGCTCATGACGTACAGGCTTGTAATCAAGCACACGTAAGACATAGGCATCATTGGCATTACTCAATTGAACGCCAGTTGCTGATAAATATGCGCTCAGTTTCTTTTCTAGATCTTGAGTATTTTCAGGCAGGATTAATTCTAGTTTGGTATAGACCAATGGGGTTGCCACTGGGTTGGTTCCTTTTAAATGAAAATCACAGCCGACTAAGCCTGCACCTAAGCCCAAAGTTAAAACAACTGCTGCTAAACGTTTGACCAAATACATGCGTAATCCTCTGTATATATTCCTCAAGATAAGGAAGATCAATGATATGTTCGATTGTATGTGCAAAGCCCGTTGGCTGGCAACGGGCTTTGTGTTTTTTAAGCCTCCCTTTAGTAAAGGGAGGTTTGGAGGGATTTATCTTCAAGCATTCCCTATCCTTTTAGGAGAGGGTTAGGGAGAGGTTTATTTATTTAATAACCCTCATCCCAACCTTCTCCCAGAGGGAGAAGGTGCTATAAAGAATTAAACCACCAAATTCACGAGTTTATTCGGAACCACAATTTCTTTCTTGGTTGGACCTGTTAAGAACTGTTGTACTTCAGGCAATGCTTTTGCAAGCGCCAAGATATCATCTTTAGAAATATCTACCGACACTTCTAATTTGCCACGAAGCTTACCGTTGACTTGAACCACAATGGTTTGGGTGTTACGTGTTAAGGCAGATTCATCCACCACTGGGAACAATACTTTTTCCAATTCGATCCCAAATTCAGCCAATAATGTTTGGCTTAAATGTGGTGCAAATGGGGCAAGCAAAGTCAGAAGCGTCGTAATAGACTCACGTGCAACAGCAACATCATTGTCATCTTTTGCTTCAAACTTATTGTTTGCGTTTAAAAGTTCCATCATCGCGGCAATAGCCGTGTTAAATGCATGACGACGTTCGATGTCATCACCCACTTTTTGGATGGTTTCGTGTGTTTTACGACGTAGATCTTGTGCAGCTGTCGACAGTGCAGCTTTGTCGATGGTTGATGCATTGTTGCCTTTTTCAAGGAAGCCTGTCGCCAAACGCCATACACGTTTTAAGAAGCGGTTAGCGCCTTCAACACCCGCATCAGACCATTCAAGTGATTGATCAGGTGGTGCAGCAAACATCATAAATACACGTGCAGTATCTGCGCCGTATTGATCAATAATCGATTGCGGGTCGATACCGTTATTTTTCGATTTCGACATTTTCTCTTGACCGCCAACCACAACATCTTGACCATCTTGTTTGTATTTAGCAGAAAGCACACGACCTTTTTCGTCTTTTTCAAGCTCGATATCGGCAGGGTTAAACCATGTTTTCTTGCCTGAATCTGCCTCGCGGTAGAACGTATCTGCCAGTACCATGCCTTGAGTTAAAAGGTTAGTGAATGGTTCGTTACCTTGTACCACGCCTTCATCACGCATGAGTTTGTGGAAGAATCGTGCATAAAGCAAATGTAGAATGGCGTGTTCAACACCACCAATATATTGGTTTACAGGTAACCACGTTTGACCTGCAGCAGGATCAACCATACCACCAGTAAAGTCTGGAGATGCATAACGTGCGTAGTACCAAGATGATTCTACGAAGGTATCTAGCGTATCTGTTTCACGACGTGCATCGCCACCACAGCTTGGGCAAGAGGTTTCATAGAACTCAGGCATTTTGTTCAGCGGGTTACCTGAACCATCTGGAACCACATCCGTTGGAAGTACAACTGGAAGTTGATCTTCAGGCACGGGCACTTGACCACATGATGGGCAGTTAATCATTGGAATTGGACAACCCCAATAACGCTGACGAGAAACACCCCAGTCACGTAAACGGAATTGAACTTTAGTGTTCGCAAGTTCAGTCGGTTCTAGTTTCGCAAGGAAAGCATCGTATGCACCTTGTAAATCTAAACCATCAAATTCGCCTGAATTTACCAGTTTGCCTTCTTTTGAGCCGTACCATTCTTGCCAAGCTGTCGCGTCAAAATCACTGTCATCTGCGCCTTTAGCATCAATGACTTGTTTGATGGTTAAGCCGAATTTGTTGGCAAACTCAAAGTCACGTTCGTCATGAGCAGGAACAGCCATGACAGCGCCAGAGCCGTAAGACATAAGAACGTAGTTTGCAATCCAAACAGGTAATTCTTCATCAGTCACAGGGTGCTTAACTGAAAGACCTGTTGCCATGCCTTTTTTCTCGGCAGTCGCAAGATCAGCTTCAGCAACTGAACCCATACGGCACTCTTCAATAAAGGCAGCAAGTTCAGGATTGCCTGCTTCTGATTGGAGAGCAGCCGCTTTCAGCGCCATTGGGTGTTCTGCTGCAACAGCAACATACGTCACACCCATTAAAGTGTCAGCACGTGTGGTAAATACAGTTAAACCATCTGCATATACGTCGGTATTCGCTGAAGGGAAGGTAATCTCCATCCCTTGTGAGCGACCAATCCAGTTACGTTGCATGGTGAGAACTTGTTGTGGCCAACCGTCTTTCAGCGTGTCTAAATCATCCAGTAATTCTTGGGCATAATCCGTGATACGGAAGTAATACATTGGAATATCACGTTTTTCTACCAATGCGCCAGAACGCCAACCACGACCATTTTCAACTTGTTCGTTTGCTAAAACAGTTTGATCTACAGGATCCCAGTTCACGGTTGAAAGTTTACGGTAGATCAGACCCTTTTTATAAAGCTGAACAAACAACCATTGTTCCCAGCGATAGTATTCAGGTGTGCAAGTTGCAAACTCACGATCCCAGTCGACAGCCAAACCTAATTTTTTAAGTTGATCACGCATGTATGCAATGTTTTCAAATGTCCATTTTGCCGGCGCAACTTGATGGGCAATTGCAGCATTTTCCGCAGGTAAACCAAACGCATCCCAACCCATTGGTTGAAGCACAGTTTCACCTTTAAGTGTATGGAAACGACTGATCACGTCACCAATCGTATAGTTACGCACATGACCCATATGCAGTTTACCGCTTGGGTAAGGGAACATCGAGAGGATATAACGACGTGGACCTTCTACAGTGTCGGCAACTTTAAAGGCTTTGCGAGATTCCCAGTCTTGTTGGACTTGAGGCTCAATCGCACTTGCTTGATATTCGGAATCAATGTGAGTAGTCATAAACGTATTAGTGAATTACGGTCAAAAAGTTTGTTGCACAGCATAGCGCAAAATGCACCTAAAAGTGAATTTTGCGCGATGCATTCTTTGCAAAAATTAATTCACTAAATAGACTTTTTGAATTAACGCAACTCTGCACGTTCCACAGCACCATTTTGTAGTGCAGCATTGGCATCACGTTGTTGTGAATCCATCGTTTGAGGTTGCGTGCTATTTGATGTCGGTGGTGCTTGCACTGGATTTGAAGTCGGAGCAGTATTCGTTGAACTTGTGTTCGATGAATTTTGCTGTGCGTTAGACGTTGTTGGTGTTGATGTGCGATAACCATAGGTATCAATCTTGCCACGGCTTTTACTTGATTTAGGTGGGGGCGTGGTTGTGTAATGTGTCGTCCCTTTGCTATCTACCCATTTGTAATATTCTTTTGCAAAGCTGAGTGATGGTGCTGAACACAGCAGACTCAAAGTTGCCCCAAGTAAAACAGATTTTTGCATCAATTTTTTATTGTTCATACCGTGTACCTAATTCCCAATTACATTCAAAATGAATCGTTGTATTTAAATTTTTAAAACATTATATCCTGTTCCTGAAAATTTGGATATTTTGTCTTAATTTTAATCGAAAAGTATGAGGTTAAAAGATTTCCTTTTGAAATTTATAATCTTATAAGTGATTGAATTATTATTTATAAATGATACAAGAAAAAGTTATAGTTTGAAATTCGCCCGCTTGGTAAATAAACAATAAAAAGCACACATCAAACCTTGACTTTAGTCCTATAAATAACTAAAAATGCTGCTCTAGTTTTATATGTTTTGTTCGATCACCCTTCGAATGAAACACATTGCTTGTAATAACATCTGCTCTAAGCCGAGAAGATGAAATCGCAGAAATATGTTTATCCCAACATGTTGAATATGCACTCACAACTCAAACGGTTGTGAATCAGAAATTTTTTTATTACAGCAAAAACGAATGTATATGTGTGCTATAACAGTGCATACAAATGAATGAATGAGTCTCGAGTTATGTCTCCCATAACTTCGTGCATATAATATTTAGGGTGAAGACGTTGGAACTTTTATCTGGTGGTGAAATGCTTGTTCGCGCTTTGGCTGACGAGGGCGTTGAACATGTTTTTGGGTATCCAGGCGGCGCGGTTTTACATATTTATGACGCGTTATTCAAGCAAGACAAAATTAATCATTACTTAGTGCGCCATGAGCAAGCTGCTGGTCATATGGCGGATGCTTACTCGCGCGTTACAGGTAAAACAGGTGTGGTTCTCGTGACTTCAGGTCCGGGCGCAACCAACACCGTGACACCTATTGCAACTGCCTACATGGACTCAATCCCAATGGTGATTTTGTCTGGTCAGGTGCCGTCGCATTTAATTGGTGAAGATGCTTTCCAAGAAACAGATATGGTCGGTGTATCACGTCCAATTGTGAAGCATAGTTTCCAAGTGCGTCATGCAAGTGAAATTCCAGAAATTATTAAAAAAGCATTCTATATTGCGTCTTCAGGTCGTCCAGGCCCTGTTGTTGTTGATATTCCAAAAGATGTAACGAATCCAACGGATAAGTTTGCATACGAATATCCAGAAAAAGTAAAAATGCGTTCGTATCAACCGCCACATCGCGGTCATACTGGTCAAATTCGTAAAGCCATTGATGAATTAATTAACGCTAAACGTCCTGTCATTTATACAGGTGGTGGTGTTGTTCAAGGGAATGCTTCTGAATTGTTGACTGAGCTTGCACATCTTTTAAATTATCCAGTAACCAATACCTTGATGGGTTTAGGTGCTTTCCCTGGAAATGATGAGCAGTTCATCGGTATGTTGGGTATGCATGGTACATACGAAGCCAACATGACGATGCATAATGCAGACGTGATTTTAGCGATCGGTGCACGTTTTGATGACCGTGTAACCAATAATCCTGCAAAATTCTGTCTCAATGCAAAAGTGATTCATATTGATATCGATCCAGCCACGATTTCAAAAACCATCATGGCGCACATTCCAATTGTGGGTGCGGTAGAGCCAGTTCTTCAAGAAATGTTGGCTCAATTGAAACAATTGAATGTTTCTAAACCGAATCCAGACGTGATTGCCTCTTGGTGGTCGCAAATTAATGAATGGCGCAAGGTTCATGGCTTACGTTATGAAGCGGCTGTGGATGGTGGTATGAAACCACAACAAGTGGTTCAGGCTTTGGATAAAATCACCAATAGCCAAGCGATTATTACTTCTGACGTCGGTCAGCATCAAATGTTCGGTGCGAACTATTATAAATATACACGTCCACGTCAATGGATCAACTCGGGTGGTCTAGGTACCATGGGTGTTGGCTTGCCGTATGCAATGGCAGCGAAGCTTGCGTTCCCAGATCAACAAGTGGTGTGTATTACAGGTGAAGCATCGATTCAGATGTGTATCCAAGAGCTTTCTACGTGTAAGCAATATGGCTTAAATGTAAAAATTCTATGCTTGAATAACCGTGCACTGGGTATGGTTAAACAATGGCAGGATATGAATTACGAAGGTCGTCATTCAAGCTCGTATGTAGACTCATTACCTGACTTTGCAAAATTGATGGAAGCTTACGGTCACGTCGGTATTCAAATTGACCATGCGGATGAACTTGAGTCTAAGTTAGCAGAAGCGATGGCGATTAATGATAAATGTGTATTCATTAACGTGATGGTTGATCGTTCAGAACATGTATACCCAATGTTGATTGCAGGTCAATCTATGCAAGACATGTGGTTAGGAAAAGGGGAGCGCACAGCATGAGACACATTATCTCTGTACTTGTAGAAAACGAAGCAGGTGCGCTTTCACGTTTGGTCGGTTTATTTTCTCAACGTAACTATAATATCGAGACTCTAAACGTAGCACCGACTGAAGATTCGACGATGTCACGTTTAACCTTGACCACTTATGGCGATGATCACAAAATCGAACAAATTACCAAACAATTAAACAAGTTAGTTGAAGTGGTAAAAGTGGTTGATTTGTCTGAAGGTGCACATATTGAACGTGAACTGATGCTGATTAAAGTTAAAGCATTGGGTTCTGCACGCGGTGAAATTAAGCGCACAGCGGATATTTTCCGTGGTCAGATTGTCGATGTAACTCCTACAACATATACGATTCAAATCGCTGGTACGACTGAAAAAATTGATGGCTTTATTGATGCTTTGGCTGAAAATACCATTCTTGAAGTTGTACGCTCAGGTGTATCTGGTATCGCACGTGGCGAAAAAGTTTTAACGCTTTAATTTTCTTAAAAGAAAATTAGACAAAATAGATTTAAATTTTATTCACAAATTCTTCCTGCTCTTTGAGCAAATCTGACCAAGTCATTCAATACTTGGTCGGGGAAAGGGAAAACAAAAGCATTTTAGCGGAGACAGCAATGCAAATTTTTTACGATAAAGACACAGACTTATCAATCATCCAATCTAAAAAAGTAGCGATCATTGGTTACGGTTCACAAGGTCATGCGCATGCGCTTAACCTTAAAGATTCAGGCGTTGACGTAACTGTAGGTTTACGTGCGAACTCTGCATCTTGGAAAAAAGCTGAAAATTCTGGTCTTAAAGTTGCTGAAGTTGCTGCTGCTGTAGCGCAAGCTGACGTAGTAATGATTTTGACTCCGGATGAATTCCAATCTCAACTTTACCGTGACGAGATTGAGCCAAACATCAAGCAAGGTGCGACTTTAGCATTTGCTCATGGTTTCTCTATCCTTTATAACCAAGTTGTGCCACGTAAAGACTTAGACGTCATCATGGTTGCGCCTAAAGCACCTGGTCATACCGTTCGTTCTGAATACCAACGTGGTTCAGGTGTTCCTGATTTAATCGCGATTCACCAAGATGCTTCTGGTAATGCACGTAACGTTGCACTTTCTTACGCTTCAGGCGTAGGTGGTGGCCGTACTGGTATCATCGAAACTTCTTTCCGTGAAGAAACTGAAACTGACCTTTTCGGTGAGCAAGCAGTTCTTTGTGGTGGTGCTGTAGAATTAGTTAAAATGGGCTTCGAAACTTTGGTTGAAGCGGGTTATGCACCAGAAATGGCGTATTTCGAATGTCTACACGAACTTAAATTGATCGTTGACTTAATGTTCGAAGGCGGTATCGCGGACATGAACTACTCAGTATCTAACAACGCCGAATATGGCGAATATGTAACAGGTACTGAAGTCATCAATGAACAGTCTCGTGAAGCGATGCGTAATGCGCTTAAACGTATTCAATCTGGCGAATATGCGAAGATGTTCATTCAAGAAGGTGCGTTGAACTACCCATCTATGACTGCTCGTCGTCGTCAAAATGCTGCTCACGGTATCGAAGTAACGGGTAACAAGTTACGTGCGATGATGCCTTGGATTCAAGCAAACAAAATTGTAGACAAAGAAAAGAACTAAGTTCTAATTTCTAAGTAAAAAAGCCCTTGTTTTTAACAGGGGCTTTTTATTGTATTAATTAAAGCCGTAACAATGATACGTGCCTCAAGATAAGTAAAGCAGTGCTTTACTTATCTTTCGTACCTTGGATTCAAGCAAACAAAATCGTTGATAAAGAGAAAAACTAATTTCTTGAATCATTTGATTTGAATGCGAAAACCCACTCATTTTGAGTGGGTTTTTTAATAGATCAAAATTTAAGTTGCGTGCCTCAAAATATAGCAAAGCACTGCTTTGCTATATTTTTCGTACCTTGGATTCAAGTGAACAAAATCGTAGACAATGAAATGAGCTAAGTTTAAATTTCTAACTCAAAAATCCCTTGTTTTTAACAGAGGCTTTTTTGCGTAAAGATGATTCTCTTTATTTTGGAATTTTAAAGATGGTTGATCTAGTATCTTTTTGGAATATTTGCAATTTTTTTTTAAATTTTTATATACTTTAGCTATATATGAGTAAGAGAATAATAATGAAATTTAAATTTTTCACAGTTATATGTGCAAGTCTTTTTAGCAATTTTGCCTATTCTGAGATTATGACGCATGCAAAATATCAGTCTATGAAGCAAGAAGCATTGGATTTTGAAAAAAAACTTGAACCGCAAGTTTTGTCGGCACTTAATCTATCTAATGGACCTATTTTAAGAAATATATTTGAGGTCTGTACACCGCTTGAATTGCCTACATCATTTGAGGTTGTAGCACATGTCAATCCCAGTGGAATTGTTGAAAATGCATGGTCAGATACTCAGACCTTGTTTGGGCAGTGTGCTGCGAGAGTTTTTATAGGTAAAACTCAATACCCAATTAATCAGCAATATTATTATTCGATATTAAATCTTAATCTTACATCTAAATAATAACTTCAACATGAGGATATGTTTTTGATTTTGGGAAGATTAGCTTTATTTTGGTTGAAAAAACATGAGATTAGAAAATGAATTGAGGGTATGGAAGTTTTTCTCTTTTTCATGGACTGAGATCGGGTTGAGCGAAAGTGAGCTTCAAAGTCATGTAGAGGGTTTGCATATAAATCAACTTTCAATAAATGAGATTAAAGTAGTTCTTTATAGCCAAGTTTTATGGGGTTTTGCTTGGATTTCTTTAAGTATTTTATTTTGCTTTATTCCTTTGGTTGGAGTTTTAATTGCTTCGAGAATGATGCCAGATTGGGAGTTTGACAATATTTGGCTTAAGCATAGGTATCTCCATATACAGAAATGTAGATGGTTTTATGTGTTTTGCCCTTTGGCTTGGATAGGGTGGTTAGTAGGCTATATGGTTTGTAGACGAACGATGAAATTGATTTCTTCATTTTATGTGTCAATTAAATAGATCGTTTAATTGGGTATGAGAAAATCAGTAATTTGGTATTTGAGTGCGATGCGCTTATGCTAAATTAAACTAATTTTTTTGGATTTATGCAGGATTTTATAATGAAAATAAAAACATTTCTTAGCTCAATGCTGATCTCAATGCCTGTATATACGCATGCTGAGATAGTTCAAGATTTATCACTTAATCCATTAAAACAACTGAGTGTCCGAGTCTCCATGCAACGCATGTTGCAATCTACAGATCAACAATATTTCTTGAGTCTGTTTGCGGGTGTGACCAATCCTAAAGCCACTCTAACTGTATTAGAAAATTCAGATTCAATTAAACTTAAAGGTACGCAAAAGGGCAATGATTTAACTTTATATGCTGATACAACGACACAATCAAATATTGAAGTGCTTAAACAAATCACAGGTGTTTTAGACTCAAATTCAGGTGTATTTCAAACAAAAGTGTTGATCGATAATGATTGGCAAAATATTCAATTTGAACCAGCTTTTAAAGTCGAAAATAAACCACTTTTTACTTTTAAATTTTATGGGGTAAAAGCAGATACCCAAACGCGTGAACAACTACTCACCCGTGTTGATGTGATCAATAAAACCAACAATACCGTGGCGCAAACACTGACAGGATTCTCAGCGTATCCAAACAGTATGGGCTATATGGATATTAACTTTGATGGTTATTATGACGTGATTTTGTCAGATCTGTCGCAAGACCGAAAAGTCACAGATAAGCGCTATATTTATTGGATGTATAACCCAAAAACCACCAAATATCAGCGCTCACCGCAGTTGGAAAAAATTGTAGGATTTCCAAACTTACATGGTGAAAAGCAACAGATTGATTTTGGAAATGGGCAATTGTTCCAAGTTGAAAATGGCTTACTCAATCAAATTGTTGCTGATGAATAAAGGGTATGATGACCACAAGTAAATGATCTAAGTGTGGTGATTTAAAATCATAGAAAAATTCTATAAATGCATCAGAATATGTTTGTAGAAAAAAATATCACGAGACTTTAATGAAAAATTCATGATATTGAAATTATTATCTTTTACTGTTTGGTAATGAAAAAAGAAATAATAGAGGTGTAATGATGAGAATCATGGACACTGCATTATCTAGACAGAGAACAATATGTGATCACAATCGTTTTCATTTTAAAAGTCAAAATAATCCACAGTCTGAATTAAAGTTAGTCGAAGATTTGATTCGCCCTCGATTAAAAATAGCCATTGTCACTGAAACGTGGTCACCTGAAGTCAATGGTGTGGCATTGTCGCTCTTGCATATTTGTAAAGGATTACAGAAGCTAGGGCATAAGATTTTATTAATTCGACCTTCACAAAAATTTGCCTGTACAGAATTTGCTCCAAATAAGGAGTGTTTGGTGAATGGGCAGACGATTCCAAAGTATGGACAAATGCAGTTTGGGTGGCCTCAATACCGTAAGGTTTCTAAGTCATTTGAAGCTTTTGCCCCTGATATTGTTCATATCGTGACGGAAGGGCCGTTAGGGCTTGCTGTACTTCAAGCTGCAAAAGCCAAAAATATTCCTGTAACCAGTGGTTTTCATTCTGCTTTTCAAGATTTTAGCCGATTTTATGATTTGGCTTTTTTGGTCAAGCCGATACAGCATTATTTAAAATGGTTTCATAATAATACACGTGTCACGTGTGTACCTAGTCGGGACACAGCAGAAGCCATCCAAAATTTTGGCGTGACCTGTGAGGTGCAGGTGATTAAAACAGGTGTGGACATAGAAAAATTCTCACCACGTTTTAGAAGCTCAGTTTTACGCCGTAAATGGAATGTATGTGAGTTTACAACAGTGATGCTCTATGTAGGACGAGTGTCACAAGAAAAAGAAATTCAAGTGCTGATTGATGCCTATATTCAACTCAAACAAAACTCAGATAAAAAAGCAAAACTGGTCATTGTGGGAGATGGGCCAGATCGGGAGCGACTTGAACGTTACAGCAAAGAGCATGATGTGATTTTTACAGGTGTATTGCGAGGTCAGGCACTGGCAGAAGCATTTGCCAGTGCAGATGTATTTTGCTTTGCCAGTCAGACTGAAACTTTTGGCAATGTCGTGTTAGAAGCGATGGCAAGTGGCTTAGCTGTTGTCGCTTATGATTATGCGTGTGCCAAACAATATTTAGATGCAGATTCTGCATGGTTGATTCCACTTGGGGAAAAACCACGATTTAGTCAACAATTACAGAACCTACCCAACAATAAAATACTGCATGCCATGGGACGAAATGCGCTGATTAAAGTTGAAAATGCAGGGTGGAGTCATCCTGTTCAGCAGTTAGAAGCCATGTTTTATCACATTGTTCATCAAGATGTCGGTCATCAAGATTTGGGTCGCCCAGGTTTAGGTCATAAAGATCAAGCTCATCCCGGTCAACCTAAGCAACTTCTCAATCCTATACATGCAAGGAGTGGAGATTATGAATATTAAAAACACCAAAACAAAAATATTGGATTTAGATTTAAAAGGCTGTTTATACCTCAATCATTTTTCGCATCAACACAAGATCGCTCATTTTTTTAAAGTCATTAGCCGACTGGGTGATGGTTTATTTTGGTATTTGATGTTGGTTTTGGTATGGGGCATACAGGGAATCGGCTACAGCCTACAAATTCTTTATCTCATTTTGGGTTGTAGTCTAGGAACAGTGATGTATAAAACTTTAAAGAATAAAACGACCAGACCTAGACCGTATCAAGTGCATCAGGTGATTCATTTGGGTGAGCGACCACTGGATCATTTTAGTTTTCCCTCAGGGCATACCTTACATGCGGTCATGGTTACTACCATCTTGGGGTATATTCAGCCGATGTTGTTAATTGTGATGTTGCCCTTTACGCTCTTGGTGGCATTGTCTCGGATGGTTTTAGGCTTGCATTATCCAACAGATGTATTGGTGGGGGCGTGTATTGGTGCGGTCATGGCGGTGAGCATGATTCACTTTGCATCTTACTTGAATATTCTGCTTTAGAGCCTTTTAAAAGTTGATGGTGAATTAGATGAACGCTGTAACAAAATGAATAGGCGTGTTTATTGAGTTTTGTTAATATTTAGCTTTAAAGCATTGAATTTAGGAATACCTATGGGCTTACGTTGGACGGATACCCTTGATATCGCGATTGAACTTCTTGAAGCACATCCAGATGTTGACCCACAATGGATTCGTTTTACGGATTTACATGCATGGGTATGTGCTTTACCTGATTTCTCTGATGATCCAAATAAATCGACTGAAGGTTTGTTGGAAGGAATTCAGATGGCTTGGATTGATGAGGCGCGCTAAGTCTCCAATTGAAAAAATCGATTTTTTTACACAGTAAAAGCAGAAAAATGGCTTTTATTCGGTATAATGCGCAAAATTTTCTCGTCTAAATAGACTTAAGGAGCCGATCATGGCTATTGAACGTACATTATCTATCGTTAAACCAGACGCAGTTGCTAAAAACAACATCGGCGACATCTTTGCTCGTTTCGAAAAAGCGGGTCTTAAAATCGTTGCGACTAAAATGAAACATTTGACTCAAGCTGAAGCTGAAGGCTTCTATGCTGAGCACAAAGAACGTGGTTTCTTTGGTGACCTTGTTGCATTCATGACTTCTGGTCCTGTAGTTGTATCTGTTCTTGAAGGCGAAAACGCTGTTCTTGCTCACCGTGACATCCTTGGCGCGACTAACCCTAAAGAAGCTGCTCCTGGTACGATCCGTGCAGATTTCGCTGTAAGCATCGACGAAAACGCTGCTCACGGTTCTGACTCTGTAGCATCAGCTGATCGTGAAGTTAACTACTTCTTCGCTCAAACTGAGATTGCTCCACGTACTCGTTAATACGCAGTATTCGAACCAGATAAGTGATATACTGCTTATCTGGTTTTTTTATTCCCGAAACATTTTTTTGCTCGATTATTGAGCAATCGCTTCCATCCCACGACATGATTTAGGTAGTCCTCATGAATTCAGAAGTTGTCGCTTCATCCGTACATTTAGATGAACCACAGCAATCCTCTCCTCGTACAATTCAAACCAGTACGGTTGAGAAGGTGAACTTACTGGGCATGTCTCGTCCTCAAATGGAAAAATTTTTTGAAGACATGGGAGAGAAGAAGTTTCGTGCAGGACAGGTGATGAAATGGATTCACCAGTTCTTTGTGACTGACTTTGCTGAAATGACCAATATTTCAGGCAAGCTTCGTGAAAAATTAGAGCGCATGTGTGAAATCAAAGCGCCAGAAGTGGTACATCGTAATTATTCAAAAGATGGGACACGTAAGTGGGTATTCCGTGTCGGTGATGGTGAAGGGTCTTTGGTTGAGACTGTACTAATCCCTGCTGATGATAAAACGGGTGCACGTAAAACTTTATGTATCTCATCGCAAGTCGGTTGTGCGTTGGATTGCTCATTCTGTTCGACAGGTAAACAAGGTTTTCAACGTGATTTAAACCAAGCAGAAATTATTGGTCAGCTTTGGATGGCAAACTTTTCCTATATGGAAGATGTGCCTGTAGCTGATCGTGAGCGTTCGGTGACGAATGTGGTGATGATGGGGATGGGCGAACCATTACTCAACTATGATGCAGTGTTAAACTCAATGCGTATCATGCTTGATGACTTTGCTTATGGCATGTCTAAACGCCGTGTGACCCTTTCGACGTCAGGTGTCGTACCGAAGATTGACCAAATGATCAAAGACATTGATGTTGCACTCGCAATTTCATTACATGCTCCAAATGATGAGTTACGTAATGAGTTGGTGCCGATCAATAAGAAATATCCGCTTGAGCAGTTGATCGCAGCTTGTCAGCGCTATATCGCCAAAGATGGCAATGAAAGTTCGCGTAAACATGTGACCATTGAATATGTGATGCTCGATGGTGTGAATGATCATCCAGAGCATGCGCAGCAAATGATTAAGTTGTTGAAAAACTTACCAAGTAAAATTAATTTAATTCCATTTAATCCATTTCCGCATGCACCATACGGTCGTTCAAGTCGAAATCGAATTATTTCTTTCCAAAAAACTTTGTCTGATGCCGGATTTGTGTGTACGATTCGTCAAACACGTGGTGATGATATTGATGCGGCGTGTGGACAATTGGTCGGTCAAGTGGCTGACCGAACTCGCCGTGCAGAACAATGGAAAAAGAAAGTCGAAGAACGTAATGTGATTATGCGTTCTCAAGGCTAAAACATTATAAAGGGGCAGGTTTTGAATAAACCTATGTATAAAAAAACGGTCGTTGTATTCGCGATGTGTTTATCTGCATTGGTAGTCCAAGGTTGTCAAACGACGACCACTGGATCTGTCTTAAAAAAAGACCCTGAAAAAGCAGTCAAAGTCCGTACTCAAATGGCGGCAGAATATATTCGTAGTGGTGATTTAGATGCCGCAAAACGTGCATTAGATCAGGCGCTGGAAACGGATTCGAAAGATGCAACTGCCAATATGATGATGGGTGTCTTGTTGCAACAAGAAGGCAGTCAAATTAGCTTAGATAAAGCCGATCGTTATTTTAATCGTGCGATTTCTTTAGAATCTGATAATGCGCAAGCGCGTAATAATTACGGGACCTATTTGTTTCAAGCTAAACGCTATAATGATGCAATACAGCAGTTTACAATTGCTGGCGCAAGTTTAGGGTATGATCAACGCTTTCGAGCTTTGGAAAACTTAGGTCGCACCTATTTAGCAGTCGGTGATAGTGCAAACGCAGAAAAAGCATTTAAACAAGCACTGTCGGTCAATCGGAATTCTGCGATTTCCATGATTGAATTGTCTGAAATTTTTTATTTACAGCAGAACTTTGCTGGTGCTCGACAGGTATATGAACAATATGTTCGTATCGTCGGTCAAAAAAATCAGGGTGCACGTGCACTTTGGATTGGTTTGCGTATTGCGCGTGCCAATGGTGATGATATGGGAATGAACGTGATTATTAACCAATTACGTGCACTGTTTCCAGAGAGTCAAGAATATCAACGTTATTTGCAATTACAGTACAGTACTGAGGCCGTATGGAAGTAAATCCTAATTCACAGCAACCTACTGGTTCAAGCGTAGTACCTAATGTTTTAGGAAATATTCAGCGCCCTGGTGAGTATTTGCGTCAAATCCGTGTGTCTCAATCACTTGAGCTTTCACAAGTCGCTCAAGATTTGAAAATGCCGATGAAAACTTTAGAGGCATTAGAACATGATGATTATACCTCTTTGCCTGAAGCAACCTTTATCAAAGGCTATTACCGTTCATACGCAAAGTATTTAAAAGCAGATGCAACAGCCATTATTCAGCGTTTTGATGAAATTTATGAAAATGATACCGGCTTATTGCCGAATCACGCTCTAAATAATTCTCCAATTAAAATCATGGGTAAATTGTCGGGATCTAAATCAGATCGCAATCGCAAATGGTTAAAGCGTATTTTATATACCTTACTCGCATTGGCTATAATTTGGATGGTGGTTCTCGGGATTCAAAAAATCACAGCGAAAAATAAATCTACAACATCATCTACGACACAAAACAACGATCTTCAAGTTTTAAACTTGGATAATAACGCGACGACTGCTGTTTCAGGTGATCAAATGGAGTTACAGTTTACGCGTCCAACATCGGTACATATTGTCGATAGTACAGGTAAAGTTTTGGCAACAGGTCGCCAATCTACGGCATTGATTTTGAATGGTGAATCTCCATTCCAAATTCGTTTAGATGATGCAGAAGCTGTGTCATTGAGCTTAAACAAAGAGTCGATTTCATTGTCTCCATATACTGTGGACGGAAAAGCCGAATTCCGTTTGTCTCGTTAATGGAAAGAGAGTAAAGCGTACATGATCGTAAATCCAATTAAGCGCCGCCCGACCCGTAAAATCCGTGTCGGTTCTGTATATGTCGGTGGTGATGCACCGATCAGTATTCAAAGTATGACCAATACTGAGACTTGTGATGTGGCTGCGACAGTTGCACAGATTCAGCGTTGTGCAGATGCGGGCGCAGATATCATGCGTGTTTCTGTACCGTCGATGGAAGCCGCTGCTGCTTTTGGTGAAATTCGTAAGCAAGTGACTGTGCCTTTGGTTGCAGATATTCATTTTGATTATAAAATTGCGCTTGCTGTCGCGGACTTTGGCGCAGATTGTTTACGGATTAACCCAGGCAATATTGGTTCTGAAGCAAAAATTCGTGAAGTGGTTGCTGCGGCACGTCATCATGATATTTCGATGCGCATCGGTGTCAACGCAGGCTCGCTTGAGAAAGATATTCAGAAGAAATATGGCGAACCTACAGGGCAAGCTTTACTTGAATCTGCAATGCGTCACATTGATATTTTAGATCGTTTAGACTTTCAAGAATTCAAAATTTCGGTAAAAGCATCAAATGTGTTTTTAACCATGGATGCTTATCGTTTATTATCAGAGCAAATTGATAATCCTCTACATTTAGGTGTAACAGAGGCTGGGATTTACCGAACAGGTTCTGTGAAATCAGCGATTGCTTTGGGTGGTTTGTTGATGGAGGGCATTGGTGACACCATGCGTATTTCATTGGCAGCAGAGCCTGAAGAAGAAGTGAAAATTGGTTTTGATATTTTAAAATCATTGAGTCTTCGTTCTAATGGGATTAATTTCATCGCTTGCCCAAGCTGTTCACGTCAAGAATTTAACGTGATTTCAGTGATGCAAGCATTAGAAGAGCGTTTAGAAGATATTCGTACACCGATGGATGTGTCGGTGATTGGTTGTAAAGTGAATGGGCCGGGTGAAGCCAAAGAAGCGGATATTGGCGTTGTTGGTGCTGCACCACGTTCATTGGTTTATCGAAATGGTGAGAAAAGCCATTTAATTGATACCAACCAATTGGTTGACGAAATTGAATCCATGGTTCGTCAACGCGTCATTGAGCTTGAAGAAGCTAAATCTAAAGAGATCATTCGTACAAGTTTTGAGTAAGTTTAAGTCATGAGTTCAATCGTCGCAATTAAAGGTTTTAATGACATTCTCCCAACGCAAACCCCTGCGTGGAGACGTCTTGAGCAACATCTAGCATCAATCATGGATGCTTATGGTTACCAGCAAATCCGTCTGCCGATTGTTGAACAAACAAATTTGTTTAAACGTTCAATTGGTGATGCAACCGATATCGTTGAAAAAGAAATGTACACGTTCTTTGATAAAGGGAATCCACCTGAATCTTTGACTCTGCGTCCAGAAGGAACAGCAGGTTGTGTACGTGCAATGCTTGAGCATAATATGCTACGCAGTGCGACGCCACGCGTTTGGTATGTTGGCCCAATGTTCCGCTATGAAAAGCCACAAAAAGGTCGTTACCGTCAATTCCATCAATTCGGCGTTGAAACATTCGGTGTTGCAACACCTGATATGGATGCTGAATTGATTTTGATGACGGCACGTTTGTGGAAACGTATGGGTATTGCCGGCAAAGTACAGCTTGAACTGAATACTTTGGGTGAGTCAGACGAGCGCGCTGAATATCGTCATGCTTTGGTTGAATATTTGACTGCGCATAAAGATGAGTTGGATGAAGATTCTCAACGTCGTTTAACCACGAATCCATTACGTATTTTAGATTCGAAAGATGCACGAACTCAGCAAATTCTTGAAAATGCGCCAAAATTGCATGATTTCATGCAACAAGATACCATGGATCATTTCGCTAAATTACAACAGTATCTAAGCGATGCTGGCGTGGAATTTGTGATCAATCAAAAATTAGTCCGTGGTCTAGACTACTACAACAAAACGGTATTTGAATGGACGACAACCCATTTGGGTTCACAAGGTACCGTTTGTGCAGGTGGTCGTTATGACGGTCTTGTAGGACAGTTGAAAGGTAAGCCAGAGCAATCTGTACCAGCAGTGGGTTTTGCGATGGGTATGGAGCGTTTGTTGCTTCTTCTTGAACAAGTTGAAGACAATACGCCTGTACGTGACTGTGAAGTATTCTTGTTGGCAGATCCAAATACCCAAGGTCAAGCCTTGGTATTGGCGGAGCAGATTCGTAATCAACTTGAAGCGGCGAACAGTAATATTCGTTTAAAAACAGGTTCACAAGGTTCGATGAAAAGCCAAATGAAAAAGGCAGATCAATCGGGTGCATTGTTTGCTTTGATTTTAGGTGAGCGTGAATTAGAAGCACAACAACTGTTGGTGAAAGAGTTGGCGACAGCTGAACAAACCGAAGTTGCGATTGCTGATATTGTTTCGTTTATCATTGAAAAAAATTTAGTCTAAATAATTCCAAGATAGGGTAAGGGTAATCCATGAACGCAATGACTGACCAAGAACAGCTTGATACAGCAAAGTCATTTTTCCAAAAATACGGCTCTGCCATGATCAGTGGTGTGCTCATTGCGTTGATTGCTTTCTTTGGATGGCAGTATTGGAATAAGAAAAACGCAGCTGAAGATCAAATTTCAACAGCAAAAGTTCAACTTTTGGTGGATGAAGCTCGCGCGGCTGAGACGGATCCTAAAGCGGCTGCAGCACTTGCGGCATCAGCTGATAAATTGGTTAAAGAAGACCCGAACTCTATACATGCAGTTCAAGCGCAAATGGTGATGGCAAAGCATGCTTTTGATCAAAAAGATTATGCAAAGGCTGAGCGTGAACTGAAAAAAATTGAAAATACTGAGTTAAAAGATGAAGGCTTAAAGCAAGTGGTTAAGATTAGCTTGGCAGATGCTCAATTGGCTCAGAAAAAATATGATGACGCTTTAAAGACTTTATCGACAGTAACATTGCCTGCGTTTAAAACGACTGTTGAGGAAGCACGCGGTGATATTTATGTGGCTAAAAATGATATTGAAAATGCTAAGAAGGCATATCAAAGTGCTTGGAATAATTTAGTAGAAACGAAACAAGAACGTCAAATTTTACAAATCAAATTGGAAAGCGTAGGTGTGCTGGTTGATGATATTGAAGTTGACCGCCCAATTATTCAAGTGGAAATGGATGAGTCTCAGACTGATCGCCCTGTCGCAGTAACACAAACGGATGAGTCTTAATGGATATAAAATATAAAATCTCGTGTGCATTAACCGTACTATCAATTGCAATGGTAGGCTGTTCAAGCAATAAAGTTAAAGTTGAAGACGTTAAACCGAATCCATTACCAAAGATTGCACAATCAGCAAGTTTAGCGCAAGTGGGCTCTTATAAAGTATCGGCTACGCCAGCTGAAGACCCGTTACGCTTAACCATGAAAAGTGATCAGGGCGTTCTATTCCTACTTGATCCAAAAGGTTCTGTTAGTGCTTATAAAGGCAAGCAGCGCGTTTGGGAAAAACAAGTTTCGAAAATTGGTTTGAGCTCAGGTGTTGAGGCTGCCAATGGTTTAGTGGTTGTTGGAAATAGTAAAGGTCAATTATTCGCTTTAGATCAAGCAACAGGTGCTGAAAAATGGACGGTAAATCTGTCAAGTGCATTGATCAGCACGGCTTTGGTACAAGCGGATCGTGTCATAGTCGTTGCCAATGATGGCACTGTTTATGGCTTAAATGCTGCAACAGGTCAACAAGTGTGGACCTATAAACTACCGGCTGAACAGTTGAGTTTACGTGGTCAAGCTGCACCTGTAAGCTTGGATGGTCGTACAGTATTACTTGCATCTTCGAATGCATTTATCTATGCGATTGATAGCATCACAGGAACCTTGCGTATGCAACGTCGTGTTGCTGTGAGCGATGGGCGTTCTGATATTCAGCGTTTGATCGATATTGACGGTGAGCCAACAGTTGCAGGTCAGTTCGTGGTGACCACGAGCTATCAAGGTCAAGTCACTGTCACAGATTTAGCTTCACAACGTGTTGTATGGAGTGAAGACTCAAGTAGTACAACGCGTCCAGAAGTGTCTGGACGTCAAGTTTTTGTTGCTCAATCTGATGGTAAGGTTAAATCGTATGACTTGGTGACAGGTCAAGTGATTTGGGAAAATGATCAACTTTTACATCGTCAATTGAGTAATCCTGTAATGCTGGGTCAACAGCTTGTTGTGGGTGATTTGGCGGGTGCATTGCATTTGATCGATCCAACAACAGGAAACTTGGTTGGTCGCGAAAAAACCAGCGGTGAAGTTCGTACTTTGCGTGTAATGGACAACCAGCTCTATGCCGTAACACGTGCTGGCGCTTTAAGCATTTGGCAGAACCGTTAATTTTTTTTCTGCTTATGTTAAACTAGTACAACTTTCAAATTTTATGCCTCGGGGTCTTCGATTTTCTAAGACCCCGAGCTTTTTATTCAGGTGCTTTACCTGAGGGGCTGTTTAACATAACAGTGCCTACAATCTTCCACAGTTTCTGATGTTCAGGCCAATTGAGTTGGCTGATCTTGTTAAAGGTTAATCTATGAAACCCGTTATTGCGCTCATTGGTCGTCCGAACGTCGGAAAATCAACGCTATTTAACCAAATTACCAAAAGCCGTGATGCACTGGTTGCAGACTTCGCGGGTTTAACGCGTGACCGTAAGTATGGTGATGCTAAATTTGAAAATAAATCATTCATCGTTGTTGATACTGGTGGTATTGGCGAAAACGAAGGTGGTATTGATTCATACATGGCAGAGCAGTCTAAAACTGCCATTAATGAAGCGGATATTATTGTATTTGTCGTTGATGCTCGTGCAGGCTTACTTGCTTCCGATGAACAAATTGCACGTGAACTTCGTACATTAGGTAAGAAAGTTTATTTGGTTGCAAACAAAGTGGATGGCGTCCATGCCGAAGCGGCTTTGGTTGAATTCTACAAATTGGGTATGGGCGAACCGATGCAAGTGGCTGCAAGCCATGGTCGCGGTGTACAGCAAATGCTGGAAGAGGTGCTTGCCGAAGTTCCTGAAGATCAAGATGAAGCTGAACACGATAAAGCAACAGGTTTGCGTTTAGCGATTATTGGTCGTCCAAACGTGGGTAAATCCACGCTAGTGAACCGTTTGTTGGGTGAAGACCGTGTGGTTGCATTTGACCAACCTGGTACGACACGTGATTCGATTTATATTCCGTTTGAGCGTGATGGTCGTCAATACACATTGATTGACACTGCAGGTGTACGCCGTAAAGGTAAAGTAGATGAAATGATTGAGAAATTCTCAATCGTGAAAACTTTACAAGCGATTAAAGATGCGCACGTGATTGTGGTTGTGTTGGATGCGCGTGAAGGTGTGGTTGAGCAAGATCTACACTTAATTGGCTACGCTTTAGAGGCGGGTCGTGCCATGGTGATTGCCATTAATAAATGGGATAACATGACAGAATACGATCGCAAGCAATGTAAGCTTGATATCGAACGTCGTTTTGACTTTATTCCTTGGGCGAAGGTTCATTTAATCTCTGCATTACATGGCACTGGTGTGGGTGAGATGTACCCATCAATCCATCGCGCATATGATTCTTCACACTTAAAAGTGTCACCTGCGAAGATCACTCAAATTCTGAGTGATGCTGTTGATGCGCATGCACCACCCATGGTACAAGGTCGTCGTATTAAAATGCGTTATGCGCATATGGGTGGTCAAAACCCACCGACGATCGTTGTCCATGGTAACAAGGTGGATAAAACGCCAGCCGATTATCGTCGCTACTTAGAAAACGTATTCCGTAAAGTGTATAAGCTTGAAGGAACACCCGTTCGTATCGAATTTAAAACATCTGAAAACCCATTTGAAGGTCGTAAGACGGTGATGGATGAGCGTATTGCAGCGCGTAAGCGTCGTTATGTTCAGAAATTCAAGAAAGCTGAGAAGAAGTTTAAGCGTTAATTTTCTAATGCATCACTTTAGATAATATTAGCGACAAGCCCAAAGTGATCTTTGGGCTTTATTTATATTTCAATTCTAGATTTATTTTTAAATGTATATAGGATTTCTGCACTCAAATGTTATAATTGGTTACAAGAGAGAATTCTTCATAGCAAATAATTACAGCGAAATTACGCTTTTAGGATCTGTATGATTCAGATTAATTTATCATATGTAAATTACTGTGATGTTCACCACCCACTAGATGCGATCGATATTATTCCCGCCATGCAACGCAGACGTTTGTCTTGTCTTGCAAAAATTGCGCTCAATAATTTGATAAAAACTAAAGAAAATTGCGCGATCAACTATATTGTTTGGGTCTCACAATATGGCGAAGAAGAAAAAACACTCAAAATTTTAGAAGATGTATTACAAGATCAAACCCCATCACCAACACAGTTTTCAACGTCAGTTCATAATGCTATTTCAGGTTTATATTCGATTTTATGTCAAGACAGTACCCCTGCGACAAGTCTGGCGGGCTCTTGGAATGATGCATTGATTGAAGCGTATGCTTGGCTTAGAACTTCACATCAGTCGGATGCAAAGGTCATGATTGTTTACTATGAAGCGCCGTTACCAGATGTGTATAAGGAGTCACAAGTGTTTGATTGTTTTTCCTTGTCAGCAGTGGTGGGTTTGGCACAGCCTAATCTTGAAGTGAATGCTTATGATTTTACAGATAAAGGTGATCACTTTAAGCAGGCGAAGCAATTTTTAAACTTTTGGCAGGGTGACCAACAACATTTTAAGGTCTGGTCAAAATGTTAAATTTCAACCACCTCAAAAAAAATGCTAACTACAAGTGGCGTGTTGCTGCAACAGGTTTGAGTTTTGCAAGTTTTGGTTTGGGTGGTGTAGTTATTGGAAGCCTAATCGCGCCTGTGATTAAATTGACGACCCAAGATCCTGAATTACGTCAAAAAAGAACACAAAAGGTGATTAAACATAGTTTCAAAGGTTTCACTGAAATGATGGTGAAACTTGGCATTATGACCTATGACGTACAAGGTTTAGAAAAATTAGAAAGTAGTCGGCAAGAACTGGTGATTGCCAATCATCCAACGCTGATTGATGTGGTGGTTTTGATTGGTTTAATGCAAGAAACAAATTGTGTGGTGAAACAGGCTTTGTGGGCCAATCCATTCACCAAAGGTCCCGTGCAAAATGCTGGCTATATTTTAAATTCAGGTTCAGAACAGTTTATCGAAGACTGTGTTGCTCGTTTAAAGCAAGATAACGCTGCATCTTTGTTGATTTTTCCGGAAGGAACACGAACTGAAAAAGGACATCTTTTAAATCAGTTTCAGCGTGGCGCAGCCAATATTGCGTTACGTGCGCAAGTGCCTATTCGACCTGTATTGATCCGCTGTACACCATCGACTTTGACCAAAAATGAGAAGTGGTATCATATTCCAGCTCGACCCTTTCATATTCAAGTTAAAGTTTTAGATCCGATTCATATCACTGATGTATTGGAAGACGTGACGATCAACCCTAAAAATGTTCGTCATTTGAATCATCAACTACAGCAGTTTTTTAACCAAGAGTTATTGAAAAAATGAGTAATCTTGCTGAAGAATTAAAGCAAATGATCATCGATGTTTTAGTCCTAGAAGACATTACATCCGATGATATCGATATTGAAGCGCCATTGTTTGGTGATGGTTTAGGCTTAGATTCGATCGATGCTTTAGAGCTCGGTTTGGCATTGAAAAAACGTTACAACATTCATTTAAATGCCGAATCTGCAGAAACAAAACAACATTTTAAGTCAATTCAGAGTCTTGTGGCTTTGGTTGAAGCACAAAGAACACTGTAAGAGGCCATTATGCTTAGCCAAGATCAAGTACTGAATCATTTGCGTGAATGGATGCAAGAATTGTTTGAAATTGAAGCTGAAGATGTTCAGCTTGAATCAAACTTAGCCACTGATCTCGATGTAGACAGTATTGATGCGATTGACCTGGTGGTTAAAATCAAGGCACTCACAGGCAAACAAGTCAACCCAGAAGATTTTAAGAGTGTGAGAACCGTTCAGGATGTCGTGACAGTCATTCAAAACATGACGACTGAATGAAGACTGTTTTAAAAGGGGTAGGTGTGGTCGGATTGATCCTCTATCCCTTTATTGTGGGTTACAGTTTATCGCAAGGTTATATGTTTGGGGTGGCTGTATTTCTGATGATCATGGGCGGCCTTCGATGGGTGACTGGGGGCGGCACACTCATGTGGCCACTGACATTCTTTGCGATTTTGTGTGGTGGACTCAGTCTTGTGTTTCAAGATCAGGCCTGGTTAAAACTGTATCCGGTAATGATGAGTCTGGGGGCCTGTGTTATTTTTACCATTACCCTGTTCAAGCCACCTTCCATGATTGAGCGTTTTGCACGATTAGTCGAGCCAGATCTACCGCATGACGGGGTAATCTGGACCAAGAAAGTGACCCAAATTTGGTGTGTTTTCTTTGTGGTCAATGCTCTGATTGCTTTATATACGGTGTACTTCGCCAGCACCCAAGTTTGGGTGATTTATAATGGTTTTATTTCCTATGTGCTGATGGGGATTTTACTGCTGGGCGAATATTTTTTACGTAAACGCCAGCAAGGTTTAAATCAAATGCGGCGCTAGAGCTGCTGTATTTCTATGGATCGCTATGTGTTGTCATTTTAGAGACTATTTAAACTCTCCACGGATCTTATGTGTGAAAGCAGATCTGAGTGGTGTGAGTTTTCAAGAATTTTGGCAGGACGTGGCGGGGCAAGCTGCATGTATCAAGCAGAAAACCACGCCTGTTTGGGCACTCTGGGAGCAGGACAGCTACACATTTTTGGTGTTATTTTTTGCAGCACTCAATGCAGGAAAAAAGCTGCTACTGCCTCCGCACCGTGTTCGTGATTTAGAACAAGAATTAGCACAGCAACAGATTTATTTTTTAAGCCGGACTGAACCCAAACCTTCTCTTGAACCGATTGAAATCAATGTCGATGATCAGTTTCTAAAAGACGCTGAAGTTTCTTTTTATACCTCAGGTTCAACCGGGCAAGCCAAAAAAATACCTAGAAATTTAATGCAACTCTTCAATGAAGTGGCAGGTTTAGAGGCGAGTTTTAAGCGAGAACAACAGGGAATTGCCTTAGCAACAGTCAGTCATCAACATATTTATGGCTTATTGTTTAAGTTGTTATGGCCTTTGGCGAGTGGACGAAGTTTTTATCAACCACAACTGGCATTTCCAGAAGATGTTGTGGATGCGCAACAACATTTAACTGATTTCAATGTCCCGAACTATGTTATTTCAAGTCCTGCATTGCTCAAGCGATGGACGGCTGATGTGGTGTTGAAAGACTGCATTCATGTATATTCGTCTGGCGGTAAACTTGATTCGGGTATTCGTCCTCAACTGAATCGACCGATTATTGAAGTTCTAGGCAGCTCTGAGACGGGTGGGATTGCCTATCGACAACAGGATGAGGCTGCATGGACACCTTTTCAAAATGTCGAAATCAAGTCAAGTGAACAGGACGAACTTGCCGTCAGAAGTAATCATGCGTGTGATCAGGATTGGATTTTGACGGGTGATCGCGTCAAAGTATGGGATTCTCGAAATGTTCAATCTGCATTTGAATTGTTAGGTCGTTTAGACCGCATCGTGAAACTTGAAGAAAAAAGACTAAGTTTAGATGCGATTGAACAGGTATTAATGTCGCTGACAGAGATTGAGCAATGTTATGCTTTGCTCATCCAAAAGGAAAATCGTCAGATCTTGGCAGTCGTGGTGACGTTGACTACACAGGCTCGCCACGATTTAATCGGGTTAGGAAAAGCCCGCTTTGTTCAAGGTCTCAAAACACAGTTGGCAGACAAATTAGAAGCACTTGCGATTCCAAGGCAATGGCGTTTTTTAACTGAAATGCCGCAGAATGCGCAGTCCAAACTCAATAAACAGTATTTAGCTTCTTTGTTTGCTCCGCTTTACCTGCCTGTGGTGTTATCTCAATCTTTTGAACAGGATAAAATCCAAGCGCGTTTAGAAATATGCCCTGAACTTGAGTGCTTTAAAGGGCATTTCCCGAATCATCCGATTTACCCAGGGGTCGGACAAATTGGATTTATCCAGCATTTTGCAAAGCAATATTGGGCAGATTTAAAGTGGTGCTGCGGATTTGAGCAGCTAAAGTTTCAAGATTTAATCCGACCTTATGATCAGCTTGAAATGACGCTGATGCGTAAAGCAAACAAGGTCATTTTTGAATTAACTAAAACACAGAAAATAGTGGCATCGGGTCGACTGAATTTTGTTTCTGACAATCAGACCACCTCGGAGTAATAAAGTATGCAAACATGTTTTGTGATTCCGGTATACAACCATCCGCATTATTTACAAGCGTTGGTAGAACACTTAAGTGGCTTTGACTTGCCGATTGTAGTCGTCAATGATGGAAGTGATGCAGAGTGTACGACAATCTTACGTCAAATGCGTTCACAGTATAAGCAAGTTGATTTGGTTGAGCATCAAGTCAATCAGGGTAAAGGACAAGCAGTTATAACAGGGCTTCTACATGCCTATAATTTGGGTTATAGCCATGCCCTACAAATCGATGCAGATGGTCAGCACGATTGGTCCGATATTCAACGCTTTTTAGATACAGCGCAACAAAACCCAGAAGCGATGGTCATTGGGCAACCGATCTTTGATCAGTCTGTACCACGGAAACGTTTATATGGTCGTTATGCAACCCATATCTGGGTCTGGATCAATAGTTTATCTTTTGACATTAAAGACAGCATGTGTGGTTTCCGTGTTTATCCTTTAGCACAAACGTTCAAGGTATTGAATTCGGCAAAATTTCAGCCGCGTATGGGGTTTGATTCAGAGATTTTAGTGCGTTTAAAATGGGAGCAAGTTAAATTTATCAATGTTCCCACGCAGGTCATTTACCCAGAAGATGGTATATCCCACTTTAATGTTTGGCGTGACAATCTGGGGATGACACAGGCACATTCGCGGTTGTTTGCGGGTATGCTGTATCGTTTACCCACCTTAGTGTATCGTAAAGTGAAAGGTGAGTAACATGCCACGCAGCCAAGCTCAGACATGGAACACCATCAAAGAGCGTGGAGGGGTGCTTCCGCTGATGTTGGTGCTGTTTTTCTATCGTTTGGGAGGGCGCTGGTTATGTCGAGTTGTACTGTATTTTGTTATTTTGTGGTATTGGGTGTTTTCAACGACAGCACGCCAAGCATCTGCGCAGTATTTACAAAAATTGCATGATTTTGCAGGCGCTTTTTCACCCTTTGAAGGGGTGCCGCAGTTACCGCAGACCTTTACCCATCTCATACAATTTGGCGAATGCATTCTCGACAAAATTGAAGGTTGGTTGGGCCGAGTTTCTGATCAAAATTTGCAGTTGCATGGACATGAGCATTTTCGTGAACATTATCAAAAGGGGGCGATTATTGTGGTGTCGCACTTTGGTAATATTGAATTGCTACGAGCAGTCAAATCTGAGCATCCACAAAAAATCAATGTGTTGGTCTATCAGAAACACGCCACGCAATTTAATCAGTTCCTTAAAAAGCTTAATCAACATGCTGATGTGAATTTGCTCTCGGTCGATGCGTTGGGCATTGAAACTGCTTTGATCTTGCAGCAAAAGCTTGATCAAGGGGAGTGGATTATCCTCGCAGCAGATCGTGTACCGATTCAGTCTGATCGTATACAGCCAATTGAGTTTTTGGGAGAACATGCGGATTGGCCGGAAGGCGCATGGATTCTTGCCAACCTTTTAAAAGCCCCTGTGTTGGCCGTGTTTTGTTATCGTGTCAAAGATCATTTCGAAGTACATATTCATAACATTGCAGCACAACTCAATTTTCCTCGCAAAGATCGAGCGACAGCCATACGTCAAGTGATGCGAGTTTATGTTCATTTGCTCGAACAACATTGTCTTCGGGCACCCTACCAGTGGTTTAATTTTTATAATTTTTGGAATAAAAGATGAGTCTTGTGTTAATTGTTGGGGAAGCACCACTCAGTATTGAAGATGTGATTGCTGTGGCTCGTAAAGAAAAAACGGTTGCATTACCGTCTTCGTTGGCATGGAAAGAATTGATACAAAGAGGGGCTGATTTTCTTGATCAATTATTGCAAGACGAAGGTGTGATTTATGGAGTAACCACAGGCTATGGGGATTCTTGTCTGGTCGAAATCCCACCGCATCAAGTCAATGAGTTGCCTTTGCATTTGTCACGTTTTCATGGCTGTGGATTGGGTCAGAATCTAGATATCGTCACAGCACGGGCTGTGGTCGTGGTGCGTCTATGTTCTTTGGCTCGAGGCTATTCAGGGGTTTCACTGGCACTGCTTGAACGCTTGGTATGGATGTTAAATGAAGATGTGATTCCGGTGATCCCATCTGAGGGTTCTGTGGGTGCCAGTGGTGACTTAACCCCATTATCCTATGTGGCAGGGGCTTTGGTCGGTGAGCGCGATGTTTATTATCGTGGAGCGATTGTTCCCGTTGCTGAGGTCTATGCCGAAAAAGCCATGCAACCGCATGTGATGCGACCTAAAGAAGGTTTGGCATTGATGAACGGTACCGCAGTGATGACGGCCATCGCGTGTATAAACTATAAGAAAGCAGAACAGATTGGCTTTGCCAGTACCTTAATTACGGCGTGTAATGTGTTGGCGCTTGAAGGCAATCCGAGTCATTTTGACGAAGTGCTCTTTGCCCAAAAACCGCATTCCGGGCAACAACATATCGCAGCTCAACTACGTGAGTGGCTCAATAGTGAAGTGCAAACGGCCCATCAAAGTTCACGTTTACAAGATCGTTATTCATTACGTTGTGCACCGCATATCATTGGCGTTTTTGAAGATTCAAAAATCTGGTTACGTCAGTTTATTGAAAATGAATTGAATTCGAGTAATGACAATCCATTGATTGATCCTGTGAATTTACGCGTTTTACATGGTGGACATTTTTATGGTGGCCATATTGCACAGGCAATGGACAGTTTAAAGATTATGATGGCCAATATTGCAGATTTATTGGATCGACAATTGGCTCAATTGGTCGACTATAAAATGAATAATGGACTGCCACGCAATTTAACAGGTGCAAGCAGTGAACGCTTAGCCCTCAATCATGGGTTTAAAGCGGTACAGATTGCGGTTTCTGCGTGGACGGCTGAGGCCTTAAAACACACGTTATCGGCCTCTATTTTTTCACGCTCTACCGAATGTCATAATCAAGACAAAGTCAGTATGGGCACCATTGCAGCGCGTGATGCTACTCGCATTATGGTGTTGACTGAGCAAGTGGTTGCCGCTTTGGCATGTGCGTGTGTACAGGCACTTAAGTTAAAAGGGCTAAATACACAATTAACCCCTGCATTAACCGCTTTTCAACACTGGGTTCTTCAGAGCTTCACGTATGTAGACGAAGATCGTGCTTTACAAAATGAGCTACAGTGCTTGGTGGATCGTTTAGAACGGTTTGAACTTGTACAGTCTCTAGATCAGCATCACGGTGAAGGAAAAGATTATGCATAGCGATGTCATCATTGAAGTGCCATTTCATGATGTCGATACCATGAATGTGGTCTGGCATGGGCACTATTTAAAATATTTTGAAATTGCACGTTGTAAGCTACTGGATCAATTTCATTACAACTATAATCAGATGCGGGATTCTGGTTATGCATGGCCAGTCATTGAAAGTCATGTGCGCTATGCACATGGGATTGTGTTTGAGCAGAAAATTCGTGTTCGTGCAATTTTAAAAGAATGGGAAAATCGCCTCAAAATTGAATATCAAATTTTTGATGATGTTTCTGGGAAAAAATTAACCAAAGGCTATACCACTCAAGTTGCGGTCCATATTCAAACGCGCGAAATGTGTTTTCAATCGCCCCAAGTTTTGTTGGATTGTTTAAATGCATGGTCTGAATTTAAAGCCGACTAGGTGATCAATATGGTAAATAGAATGCTCAGAAAAATTGGTGCGACTGCAATGTTAGTTCTGTGTAGCGCCATGCCCATCATGTCAAATGCACAAACGCAAAACATCAAGCCTATCTTTACGCAACTTGCAGCAGTGCCCATGGTTCGTGCGCATTTTGAACAACATAAAAAGTTAGCGTCTTTGAATAAGACATTTACTTCGCAAGGCACGGTGTTGTTTCATCAAAAACAAGGCGTGTTATGGCAAATTCGTCAGCCTGTCCAAGCAGAATTAATTGTGACGCAAAAAAAACTGGTACAGAAAACACAACGTACCCAAAGCCAAATTGCCGTAGATCAGACTCCTTATGGTTCAGTTGCGACGATGTTCTTGCAATTGATGTCAGGCAATCAGGCTGCTTTGGCTCAGAATTTTAATATTGTTTCAGCAGAATATCATCCGAACCAATGGAAGATGGTGTTAAGCCCTAAATCAGCTCTATTTAAAAAACTATTCGTACGGGTGGAAGCGCAAGGTCAACGCTATGTCGATCGAATTGTGATTGATGAAAAAGCCAATAACAGCACCACCATCCGCTTTAGTCAGCACACGGCTCAACCTCAATCTTTAACGGCAGCTGAACGTGCACTTTTCCAACTGGCAAAATAAACTTAGCGCAATCTGGCTGGTGATCTTGTGTGTCATCGCGATTGCGCTTGGGATGGCTTGGCTGAAAAAAGATATTCATATTGAGACCAATATCTTTGCACTATTGCCTAAAGCTCATCAGGATGATGAACTTCAAAGTATTCAGACCTATGTCAGTGATCAACTGAATCAGAAAGTTTTTGTAGTGCTTGATGCAAAAACAGAGGCTGAACTTGAGCAAGCGACCCAGTTGTTAAAAGATTCTGTCGCCAAGAGTGGGTTATTTGAAACCGTTCAGCCACAGTTAGATCAAGATCAGTTTGCACAAACCCTGTATCAACATCGAGCGGGGCTGCTTTCTGCATCAGACCGTCAGCATTTAGAGCATAAAGATTACCAAGCACTGACTGAGCAAAGTATGTTACAGCTCATGAGTCCCGGAATGCCGATGACTGCCGATTTGCTGAAGCACGATCCTTTGTTGTTGTTTCCACGTTATGCAGTGCAACTCAGTGCATTACAAAGTCATCCTGAAATTCAGTTAGAACAGGGATTAGCCACGATTAGAGATGATCAAGGCATTTCTCGCTTGCTGGTATTAACGCTCAAAAATAGTCCTTATAACATCGCTTATCAGCAACAGACTGCTGAATTTATTGGCGTAGTGAATCAAAAAATCGCGCAGATTCGGGTCAAACCGCATTGGACGGGCACTTTACTCTTTGCTCAATTCGGGACAACATCTGCCAAAAACGAAATTTCAACCATTGGCTTAGGCTCTACACTGGGTATTTTGCTGTTGGTTTGGTTTGGTTTTCGCTCAATTCGCCCGATGTGTACAGAAATGATTGCTGTAGGCAGTGGATGCCTGCTGGCTTTTGCTGCAACGTTCTGGCTGTTTGGTGAAATACATCTGATGACTTTGGTATTCGGTGCAAGCCTGATCGGAGTTTGCGTTGATTTTTCATTTTACTTTATGGCGATGCAGTCTCAGCATCGAACCGTCAATGGCTTCACAGTCTTAAAACCCTTATTACCGAGTTTGTTTGTCGGGTTGATGACAACCTTATTGGCCTATGTGGTGCTCAGTTTTACCCCATTTCCAGGATTTAAACAGATCGCGGTATTTTCGATGGTCGGTTTGGCTGGCGCATGGGTGACAAGTATTTTGTTGCTTCCACGACTCAAAGCCTTAAATGCTGAACCTGCTATTCGTCGCCTTGGATTTATTGGTCGAGCACGTTGCTATATGCAAGCGCGTCGCAGTTTACGTGTGGGGTTAATCATGGGCATTCTGACGGTGAGCAGTAGCAGTTTGTTGTTCTTGAAAAGCAATGATGATATCCGTAATTTGCAAAGTATGGATGAAGGCTTAAAGCAGCAGGATCATTACATTCGTGATCGATTTATGCAGCAACAGGGCAGTGACTACTTTGTGGTTCATGGCAAGAATGCGCAAGATCTACAACAAAAAGAGCAGCAATTGCTGAATGATTTATCTGCTTTACAAGCAGCAGCGAAGTTAGAGCATTTTCAGGCCTTAGGTCAGTGGCTTGTTCCAGAGCAGCAACAGCAGCAAAATATTGCTCTCCTGCAAGCGATTCCAAAAGCCGTATTGATCCAGTATGCCCATGACATGCAATTGAATGTCGATGAGGTCTTGCACTGGCAAAATCAATTGTCCAACCCTGCACTTTTAACCACAGAGGCATTTGCAGATCATCCATTGGCGTTTTTGCAGATCAGCCCTACCGAGCGTTTAGTGATCTTACAGGGCATTCATGATTTAGCGTCTTTGCAAAAGCTCAGTAATGAGCATGTCCAATTATTACGCCCGGTCAGTGAGTTATCCGCACTTTTTCAACAGCATCGACAACATGCCCAATATTTACTTTTGATCGCCTTGGTCATGCTGGCTATGGGTTTAGGACTGTTGTATGGTCGAACATCTATTTTGCCTTTGATACTTCCGGTCAGTTTGGCATTGCTGAGTACCTTTGCAGTTCAGGCGTGGCTCGGGGTCGAAATCAATTTATTTAGTATTATGGGGACGTTCTTAATTATTGGGATCGGGGTTGATTACGCGATCTTTTATCGTCATGGCCATGATCATCCTCAGGTGGTCGGTATGGCGTTATTTTTGTGTATGATGTCGACTTTGTTTGGCTTTGGCTTGTTATCGTTGAGTCAAACCTATGCCATTCATTGTTTTGGTTTAACCGTACTTTTGGGCGTTATATTCGCATTTATTTATGCCACACTTTTTACCGCTTCGGATGAAAGCCAAACTGTGGTTCAACAGATTCAGCAGCAGGCTGAGTGATGAGGATCGAGTGCAATGAGCACCATGCAACAGACTGATGTCGTGATTATTGGGGCGGGACCTTCAGGGAGTTCAGCCGCCGCTTTACTACGGAAAAAAGGCTATCAAGTCACGATGCTTGAAAAGCAATATTTTCCTCGTTTCTCCATTGGCGAGTCGCTGTTGCCACAATGTATGGTGTTTTTAGAAGAAGCGGGGTTATTAGAGACATTAAACGCGCATGCTGAAGAATACGCCTTTCAGTTTAAAAATGGTGCAGCATTTTTGAGAGGTGAGCAACGTAGTTTTTATGACTTTAGGCAGAAATTTAGCGATGGTCCAGGGACCACATGGCAAGTACGCCGTGCACAATTCGACCATCTTTTGGCACAACAAGCCGAAAAAATGGGGACAGACATTCGCTTTGGACATGAAGTCACTGCAGTTAACATTGAACTTGAACATCCTATTCTGGACGTCAACGACGAGCAGGGTGAGCATTATCAAATTCAGGCAAAATTTTTATTAGATGCCAGTGGCTTTGGTCGAGTATTGCCTAAACTCTTAGATTTAGAGCGTCCTTCCAATTTTCCAGTACGCCGTGCTGTGTTTACGCATATTCAAGATGGCATATTGGATCAGCCTGATTTTGATCGAGAAAAAATCCTGATTACGGTTCATGCCAAAGATCATCGTGCATGGTATTGGTTGATTCCCTTTGCAGATGGACGTTGTTCATTTGGTGTGGTGGCGGAGCAAGATTTCTTCGACAAATATGGTTTTGAACATACGCAGGATGTTGATTTAGAACCATTATTTAAACGAATTTTAGCAGATGATGAAAGCCTATCTGCGCTTTTAAAAAATGCCCAATTTGATACCACTGTCCGTACATTGGTGGGGTATTCAGCCAATGTTAAATATCTGGCAAAACGAAATTTTGCCTTATTGGGCAATGCAGGGGAGTTTCTAGATCCTGTATTTTCATCAGGGGTGACCATTGCATTGAAGTCTTCAAGCTTAGCAGTGCCCTTGGTTGATCAGGTATTAAAAGGTCAGTCTGTCGACTGGATGGAGCAATATGAACAACCTTTACGCCGGGGGATTCAAGTATTTCGTGCTTATGTAGAGGCTTGGTATTCAGGGGATTTTCAAGATGTTGTCTTTTCACAGCGTCAAGATGAAAAAATCCGTGGAATGGTGTCTTCCTTATTGGCAGGTTATGCATGGGATGATACCAACCCGATTCATAAAAATGCCAAACAACGTTTAAGTACATTGGCTGAGTACTGTCGTGAAGGACAATCTCGTGAAGCAGAATCTGCTAAAGAAAAATCCCATGAAGCAAAATCTCCTGAAGCAGATTGTCGTGAAACAAAGTAACGGGAAAATTCAATCCATGTTGATCTACCCTCGTATGCAACTCTTGATACTGCTGATGTGTGGCACTTTATGCTTGAGTGCTTGTCAACATGTTGTGCCGCCAGCGCAAGGCTTAATTACGCCAGCCTGGCAGGCAAAAAACTATCAGCGCCAAGATCAAATTGAAGTGCAATGGAAAAATCAGGGTTTAAGTTTTTTACTGTATCAACAGCAGCGCGGACAGACCCTTGAAATGTTGGCACTGACCCTCACTGGACAGCCATTGTTTCAGTTAACCTTCGATGGAAACACAGTGAACGTTCAACAACGTATTGATCCAATGAAGCGCTTACCGTTTGATTATCTGGTGCGAGACATTTTGTACGCAACCTATCCTGATTTTATGCAATTGCACCATAAACAAGTCATGCTCAAACAGGTGGATGACACAACTCAGGTTTATATCAAAGGCAAGGCCGTTCTAAATATTCAACAACAAAAGGCTGTGATTGAACTGAACAATATTCAAGTGCCTTATCAGATGAATATTAGCCCTGTCAGCGATACTTTGCAGAATAATGAGGCACAGCATGTCGAATAATGTTCAGCATTCAACTCATGCGGTTGGTATTCAATGTGCTGTCGGATTGTCAGCTCTAGGTTTTGAGCAAGATGACATTCGAACTCATCTGACCACCAAAACCAACACTTTAACCCTCATGCCGAATCTTTTGGCCGAACGAGAGGTCTGGGTGGGGCATTACCCACATGAGCTGGTTGGGCTGGTTGAGGGTGTCGATGTTCTCAAAGACAGCACGTCACGTAATTTAAGATTTGCGCTCACCGCACTCAAGCAGATCGAGTCGCAATTGAAAGAAAAAACAGTGCATATTAAAAAACAGCGCCTTGCGATTGTAATGGGAACCTCGACATCAGGGATTCAAGACAATGAACAACCGCTAAAAGCGCATTTTCTTGGAGTGTCGGACGAGTTAATCTCACATCAAAAACAAGAAATGGGGTGTTTGGCCAAAGCACTGCAACAGTATTTGGGTTGGCAAGGACCTGCTTATACGATTTCTACCGCCTGTTCATCGAGTGCCAAAGCCATGGCAGCGGGGCAACGTCTGATCCATGCAGATTTGGCAGATGTCGTTTTGGTCGGTGGTGTCGATACGCTGTGTAAACTAACCTTAAATGGGTTTAATAGCTTAGAAAGTTTATCAAATGGAATTTGTCAGCCCTGTGGCATACAGCGTGATGGCATTAATATTGGTGAAGCTGCGGCTTTATTTTTACTTTCAAAACAATCAGCGCCTGTGATGTTGCTCGGTAGTGGTGAGTCTATGGATGCTTGGCATATTTCTGCGCCACATCCTGACGGAAAAGGAGCTGCTGAAGCCATGCAAAAAGCCCTGAATATGGCAGGTTTACAGGCTGAAGATATTGGATACTTGAACCTGCATGGTACGTCTACCCTACAAAATGATGCGATGGAAATAAAAGCAGTGCAAACGGTCTTTAAAGATTATGCTGTACCTTTAAGCAGTACTAAACATAAGACAGGGCATTGCCTAGGTGCGGCAGGTGCGATAGAAGCCTTTATTTGTCATCAGGTTTTACAAGATCAGCTTTCACAAGATCAGCTTTTACAAGATCAGCTTTCACAAGGGCAGTGTTGGTTGCCTGTACATCAATCCGGTGCTATTGATCCTGAATTATCCGGACAAAATTATGTCCTTGAGCCATCCTCAAAGTCCCGTATTCGCTATGTCATGAGTAATTCATTTGCATTTGGGGGAAGTAATATCAGTCTGATCTTAGGTTGTTCACAGTCATGATGGATGCTTTAGCTTTTATACCGCATGCTAAACCCATGGTCTTTGTAGATCAGCTTATTGAAGCCAATGATGATTTTGCGATTGTAGAGCTTAAAATCACAGCTGATTTGATGTTCTATGAAGCAGAAGGTCTACCGACATGGACCAGTATTGAACTGATGGCGCAAACCGTCAGTGTCTATGCGGGTTATAAAGGGCATTCTCGTGGAGAGTCGCCTAAGGTGGGTTATCTATTGGGCACGCGTAAATTACAGTTGCCGATTGCCTATTTTGCTCTCGGCGAAGTGGTCAGAATTCGCGTGGAACAACATTATTTACATGATGGATTGGGTCAATTCAACTGCGAAATTCAATATCAAGCACATTGTTTTAGTGCGATATTGAGCGTGTATGAACCTGCAACTGATTTAGAACAGATACAGATAGGGACGTAAAAGTGAATAGAAGAATTTTAGTGACAGGTTCAAGCCGCGGAATCGGCAAGGCAATTGCATTGGCATTGGCAGAAGCAGGGTTTGACGTGACGGTTCACGCACGCGCAAGACTGCACGAAGCAGAGCAGGTTGCAAATGCAATCAGGCAACTGGGTCAACACAGTCATGTACTGATGTTTGATGTAAATCAAAGAGCTCAGATTAACGATATTCTGGAACAGGACATAGCGCAATACGGTGCATATTATGGGGTTGTGCTCAATGCAGGTTTAACCCGTGATGGTGCATTTCCAGCACTGACGGATGAGGATTGGGACGATGTGATTTCAACGTCATTAGATGGTTTTTACAATGTGCTTAAACCTCTGGTGATGCCTATGATTCGATTGAAAAAAGGCGGTCGAATCGTGACGCTTTCATCGGTATCAGGCTTAATGGGCAATCGTGGACAAGTCAATTATAGCGCTGCAAAAGCAGGATTAATTGGCGCAACCAAAGCCCTTGCCTTAGAGCTTGCCAAACGAAAAATCACAGTGAACTGTGTCGCTCCAGGTCTGATTGAGACAGAAATGGTCACTGAAGAAGTCAAAGAACATGCCTTAAAAATGATTCCCATGCAACGGATGGGGCAGGTCGATGAAGTGGCCAACGTGGTGAAGTTTCTATGCAGTGATGATGCCAGTTACATCACTCGACAAGTAATTTCGGTGAATGGGGGTTTAATCTAATGAAGCGAGTCGTGGTCACAGGCATGTCAGGTATCACCTCATTGGGTGAAACGGCGGATCAAATTTTTGCCCAATTTGCGTTGGCTAAAAGTGGCGTGACATATATGCCAGATTGGGAAATTTATTCTGATCTGCGCAGTAAATTAGCCGCACCAGTCAAGCATTATACGATTCCGAAACACTTTAATCGCAAAGTGACTCGCGGCATGGGAAGAGTCGCCCTAATGTCGGTGGTGTGTGCTGAAAAAGCACTTGAAGATGCAGGACTGTTGAATTCTCCATTACTGAGCAATGGAGAGGCTGGCGTTGCATTTGGTTCATCGGCGGGGAGTGTGGACGCGGTACGTGAGTTTGGTGCCATGCTGATAGAGAACCATATGAATGAGCTGAATGCCACCACTTATATTCGCATGATGTCGCATACCAGTGCAGTGAATATGACGGTTTACTTCGGTTTAAAAGGATTGACCTTACCCACATCAAGTGCTTGTACCTCAGGTTCTATGGCGATTGGGCAAGCGTATGAAGCAATTAAATATGGCAAACAAACCTTAATGCTGGCAGGTGGAGCAGAAGAACTCAGCGCAGCAGGTTCAGCGGTATTTGATGTGCTTTTGGCAACAAGCACCCAAAATGAACATCCTGAAGCTACGCCACGCCCTTTCGATGCCAAACGAGATGGATTGGTGATTGGTGAAGGTGCAGGCTGTTTGATTTTAGAAGAATATGAGCATGCCAAAGCACGTGGCGCTAAAATCTACGCGGAAATTGTAGGCTACGGTAGTAATACCGATGGCCAGCATGTAACACGGCCTGATTCTGAAATGATGGGGCGTTGTATGCAGTTGGCACTCAAAGATGCACAGCTGACTGCACAAGACATCGACTATGTGAATGCCCATGGTACTTCGACCGACCAAGGTGATATTGCGGAGTCGCAAGCCACAGCACGCATTTTGGGATATAAGCCGATCAGTTCCTTAAAAAGCTATTTTGGTCATACACTTGGCGCATGTGGTGCAATTGAGGCATGGCTCAGTATCGAGATGATGTTACGTCAAGAGTTTATACCCACCTTAAATTTGGATCAGATTGATCCAGCATGTGGGGATTTGGATTATATTCAGCATCAGTCTAGACAGCTTGATGCAAATCTCATCATGAGTAATAATTTTGCCTTTGGGGGAATTAATACATCACTCATTTTAAAGAAGATTTAAAATGATCAGTAGAATCGTATGGCATGTATTACATGAATTTAATCAAAGAATTACACGACTTTAACCAAAGAATTAGATTACTTTAATCAAAGAATTACATTAGTTTAACCAAAGAGGGGTTTCTCATGACTTTAAAAAAAATAGCAATGACATTTACATTGTGTATAGGCACGGCAATGGGGGTACATGCTGCTGATGATATGCATAATTTTAATTTTAAAGAAGCGGTTGACCGTGCAGTTGCCGATGGTTTCTTAGATGGCAGTGTGAAGTTCTATTTGGCAGGGACAAAGTCAGGTGGACAGGTGATTGAAAAAGATTTAGTCACCAATAAAAAGACCAATGGTTTTGCAAAGCCTGCCGATAAGGCATGTGATCATGTACTGCGTTCAGCCCTGATTCAATTTCAGAATACTGCAAAAGCAAAAGGGGCCAATGCAGTCACCAATATTGTGAGTTACTATAAATCCAATGAGAGCAAAAGTACCACCACTTACCAATGTGCTAAAGGAACTGCCCTTGCAGGTGTTGCACTCAAAGGGGATATCGTTAAACTATAAGTTGTATTTATAGTTTACTCATTGAGCCGATGAAACACGTGGTCATTCAAATTCATGTTCAGCCATTGGCTCAATTTATCCTCAAACAAAAACAGCAATTTTCAAATTTTGCTGAATTTAATCAGTATAAAAAAAATACCATTTACGCACATAGAAATACATTCATCTCGAATTTCTTGAATCAAACAATTTGCAATCAAGATATACAGCACACCGAGTTTGGAAAGCCTTACCTATCTAATGTGACGCAATTTTCATTTAATCATTCCCATAGTCAACATCATTATGCTTTAGCCATGTCAACCAATATGGCTGATTTAGGTGTGGATATCGAAGATTTAGATCGTCAAGTTCGCTTTGATGCTTTAGCACAACATGCATTTCACCCAACTGAATATCAGACTTGGCAAGGCTTGGACTGTGATCCCCTGTATTGGTTTAAGGTCTGGACCACCAAAGAGGCGGTACTCAAAGCCAGTGGTTTAGGCATTCGGATGGATTTAAAAGATTTGAATACCCATGCTCATCCTCTACAAAATGGCGGAATGTGTGAACATGAAAAAGTGGGTGTCTTCGCCTATCAGAATTTTGAGCTGGCACATTGCATGCTGACCGTCGCATGGCGATCTGAGCACTCCTGCTCAGGTTTTGCATTACCCAATATTCAAATTCATCAACATTCTGAATCTTGAAATTCAAAATGAATCATGCCTAAGTCTTTATTGTTGAAAATAGATTTATAAATTCACATTAAAAAAGCCCATCAAGTGATGGGCTTTTTGTGCAGTTAGATGTGTAAATGCTTAATGAGGAATTTCTTCTTCTTCAAATTCAGGCTTCACTTGTACGATAAAGTCCTGACGGTTCAGACCACGCCATAAGGCAAATCCTGTACCGATATAGATTGAAGAGTAAGTCCCCACGAAAACACCGACAAACATGGCAACAGAGAACCATTGTAGACCATCACCGCCCATAATCATCATTGCAACAACAACCAGCAATAGTGTCATAGAGGTGTGAATGGTACGACGTAGGGTTTCAGTCAATGCAATGTTAATTACTTCAAGCGGTTCTGCACCACGAATCTTACGGAAGTTTTCACGAATACGATCCGATACCACGATGTTATCGTTGAGTGAGAAACCAATAATCGCAAGCAATGCTGCAAGAACAGTGAGGTCAAACGGCCATTGCATTAAGGCAAAGATACCCAGTGTCACCACAATATCGTGGAATAATGACAGTACAGCACCAATCGCCAATTTGAACTCAAAGCGAATCGTGACGTAGACCAACATGAGTAGCAGCGCAAGTGCTACAGCACCACCAGAGCGTACATAGAGCTCATTACCGACTTGACCACCCACTACATCCACTTTAGGAACAGTGACCGTATTATTTGGCAGTTGAACCGCTTGTGTAATCGCTTTGGTTAGGTCATCTGCTTCCATTTCTTCCTGAACGGGCATACGTACCATGAGGTCGCGTTCAGAGCCTAAGGTTTGTACCACAGAGTCCGTGAAGCCCGCTTTGGTTAAAGCAGCATTCACCTGTTCAGGTTTGACTGGATTGCTGTAATTAAGCTCAGCAGCGATACCACCCGTAAAGTCTAAACCTAAATTTAAACCTTTGGTTGTGATAAAAAATAGACTGGCAATCGTTAAGAAGATAGAAAGCAATGCCGCAGGCAAAGCAATCTTCATAAACGGAATCACGCGCTCGTCTTCAGGGCGACCATATTGTTTTGCTTTATCTTCTACTTTTTCAAGTTGAGTATTTTCAGTCATCATCGATCTCCTAAATGCTCAACTTTTTCAAGTTACGTTTTTTGCCATAAATGATTTGTACAATTGCGCGTGTCACGGTAATCGCAGTGAACATCGAGCAAACAATACCAATCATGAGTGTTACAGCAAAGCCTTTAATTGGACCTGTACCAATCGCGAACAAGATGAAAGCCACTAAGAATGTCGTCAAGTTGGAGTCGAAAATGGTGTTATACGCTCGATCATAACCTGCAACAATCGCCTGTTTAGGGGAGGCGCCCCATTTAATTTCTTCTCGTATTCGTTCACAGATCAATACGTTCGCATCGACTGCCATACCAATCGTGATCACGATCCCTGCAATACCTGGAAGGGTTAACGATGCACCAATCCAAGACATCACGGTAAGGATCATGGCAAGGTTAAATACCAGAGCAAAGTTCGCAATCAAGCCAAATAGACGGAAGAAAACGACCATCCAGATCGCAACCAGAATGAAACCGATTTGAGTAGAAAGGACACCTTTGTCAATGTTTTCTTGACCTAGGCTTGGACCAATCACACGTTCTTCAACGAAGTACATTGGCGCTGCTAATGCACCCGCACGTAGCATCAATGCAAGCTCAGCTGCTTCTTGGGGTGAATCCAAACCTGTAATACGGAATTGTGAACCTAATACCGCTTGAATCGTTGCAGCATTAATCACCACAGATTCAGTATAAGGTGTACGTACTTCAGTCTGTGTACCTGTTGCTGGGTCAGTCACAAAGCTAATTTTTTGTTTGTTCTCAATGAACAATACTGCCATACGTTTGCCGACCGAATTACGCGTAGCATCTGACATGAGCTTGCCGCCAGCGGTATCTAAAGTAATATTTACTTCAGCGCCACCACTGTCTTGGCTAAAGCCAGAAGATGCATTTTGAACGCGTTCACCTGTCAGAATACGGTTACGGTTCAATAGCAGTTCACGACCACTGTCTAACGATTCAAATGCAAATTTTTCAGTGCCAGGTGGAAGGGCAGAACTTGTGGCTTGACCTGTCGCTGGACTGATGAATTGATCATTTAAATCAGAAACAAGTCGGAATTCTAAGTTCGCTGTACGACCCAAGACACGTTTCGCTTCTGCAGTATCTTGTACACCAGGAAGTTCAACCACAATACGGTTACTACCTTGGCTTTGAACCATCGCTTCAGCAACACCCAACTCGTTAATACGGTTACGTAATGTTGTTAAGTTCTGATCCAATGCATAGGATTGAATTTCTTGTTTGGCTGCAGCGTTATAAACCAGCTTTAAAGTTGAGCCAGTTGCTGTTGCTAAAGCCTGTTGATCGTATTTATTGCCATTACGACGAAGTTGTTCCATCGCTGCGGCACGGTCATCATTATTCGCAAATTGAACAGTGATCTCATTGTTATTTAAAGACAAGCTATTGAATTTAATTTTATTTTCACGGAATTCGCGACGAAGATCGGATGCAGACGTTTCCATGCGTTGAGCAATGGCTTTGTCCATATCCACTTCAAGGAGGAAATGAACACCACCACGTAAGTCCAAACCGAGTTTCATCGGTTTTGCGCCAATCTTTTGCAACCATTCTGGGGTGGTTGGTGCAAGGTTGAGCGCCACAACGTAGCTTTCACCTAAGCCTTTAGAAAGTGCTTCTTTCGCTTTTAATTGAGCTTCAGATGAGTCTAAACGTAGTAATGCTGCATTTTGAGTAAAACTATTATCGTGTGAGGCAATATTATCGCTTTTTAAAATTTGCTCTGCTTTTTGTATAACGGACTGATCAATCACAGTACCCGCTTTAGCACCTGAAATTTGAACAGCAGGTTCATCAGGATACAAACTTGGCAGCGCGTATAATGTACTGATAATCAAAACGATGATAATCAGTAAATATTTCCATGCTGGGTAACGCATTTGCTTTCTTCTTAAAATGAAAAAGTCGTGCCTTCGCACGACTTATTGTGATTAAAGGTTATCTAGAGTGCCTTCAGGAAGCACAGAGATAACGCTAGCACGTTGGATTTTAACTTCATGACCACGGTTCAATTCGACCACTGCGAAATCACCATCGATTTTTGTAATACGGCCCATTAAGCCACCAGCAAATACGATTTCACTGCCAACCCCTAAGCTTTCAACAAGGGTACGGTGTTCTTTAGCGCGTTTAGATTGAGGGCGCCAGATCAGGAAATAGAAGATTGCCACAAACACAGCAATCATCAATAAGTTTGCTACGAGGCTTGGCTGTTGTGCCGCTTCACCAGCAGCATGTGCAGTCGAAATAAATAGGCTCATTACTTTTTCCTAAACTATAAAAAATCTTTAAAAGACGTGATAATAAATTTGCTTGTTCTGCAATTTACATTGTCTTTTTCTTCAGCGCAAATGCTGATGAATTAATCTTGTGGACAAGGGGGTACTTCTAAGCCACGACGCGCATAGAAATCTGCGACAAACTCATCAAATGTGCCTTTGTCTAAAGCATCACGCATCATTTCAGTTAGGCGTAGGTAATAACGTAAGTTATGTATCGTACCGAGCATTGAAGCAAGCATTTCACCACATTTTTCTAAATGGAATAAATACGAGCGTGTAAAGTTAGTACATGTGTAGCAATCACAGTGTGGGTCAAGAGGACCTTGGTCATGACGATACTGGGCATTACGAATACGCACTAAACCATCGGTGACAAAATAATGACCATTACGTGCATTTCGTGTTGGCATGACACAGTCAAACATATCGACACCACGACGTACGGCTTCTACGATGTCTTCAGGTTTACCCACACCCATGAGGTAACGAGGTTTGTCTGCAGGCATTTGTTCAGGTAAATAATCCAAGACTTTGATCATTTCCTCTTTAGGTTCACCAACAGATAAACCACCAATGGCATAACCATCAAAGTCGATGTCGAGTAAGCCTTTCAAGGATTCTTCACGGAGGTCTTGGTACATACCACCTTGAATGATACCAAACAGTGCATTACGGTTTTTCAACACCTCATGATGCTGCGTCTTACAACGTTTTGCCCAGCGTAATGAGAGTTGCAGTGACTTTTGTGCTTCTTCATGTGTAGCAGGATATGGCGTACATTCATCGAAAATCATCACGATGTCAGAGTTCAAGGTATGTTGAATATCCATTGAAATTTCTGGTGACAAGAATACTTTTGAACCATCAATAGGAGAGCGAAATGTTACGCCGTCTTCTTTGATTTTACGCATAGCGCCCAAACTGAAGACTTGGAAGCCGCCTGAATCGGTCAAAATCGGTTTGTTCCATTTCATAAAGCCATGTAAGCCGCCGTGCTCACGGATGACATCTAAACCAGGGCGTAAATATAAATGGAATGTGTTGCCTAAGATGACTTGAGATTTAATTTCCTCAATATCACGTGGCAGCATGCCTTTTACCGTACCGTAAGTACCGACAGGCATGAACATTGGAGTTTCAACTACACCATGCTCAAGGGTCAAGCGACCACGACGGGCACGGCCCGACTGAGCTAATTTTTCAAACTTCATATAATTCCTAAATCAAGGCGAAAAAACAGTTCGCTGATTACTAGCTTCAAAGGAGGCTATTTTCTATGATTTTGAAATTGAAAGCCAGTAAACTTATTGTTAGCTTCAAATCGAAACAGCTTGTTACTGCAAATTCCATCATTCGTTCACAATGCAAAAATGGGAAGTGAACCTAATCTCCCATTATTTCAAAAAGATTGAAATCAAATCTAAATCTGATTTATGGCCTAATAAACTTATTTTTGATAAACAGGGAAATTCTATAAATAAAAAAGCCTCTGTTCAGAGGCTTGAGGATTAGGAAGCGTAAAATTTATCAATACGCTCTTTAATTTGCTCTTTGCTGATCACCAGAATTCCACTACCCATAGATGCAATTTCATTAATCAAACTCTGAATATAAGGACTGGTCTCTAGGAAATAAGGTTCTAGAGAGAGCATATAGGCTTGCTGAGCGACTTGCATGTCATCATAAGGGACCATTTCTAGAGCTTGTCCTAAGTCAATCAAAATTTCTTTATCAACTTGGCTGAGTTTAAATTTGGCTTTGCCTTGGCTAATGATCGTGGATTGCAAATTTGCAATCGCTTCAAATAGAGTTGAAGAAGGCGGATTTAAACGTTCTAACGATGTAATCGCAATACTCGGATTGGAGGGGAGGTGAACAATAAAAGTGATTTGATTGGCAGTCAGATGATATTTTTCAAGAATTTCATCTTTAGCATCTTCCATACCTTGTAAATAAAAGTTCAGTGCATTTTGGTTAAAACGATCTTTAGCATGAATGTTGGTCAAACCAATCCGAGTCTGCTGGAAATATTGACTCATTTGACGTGTAAATAGGGTAATACCTTGATTGGTTTGAGCGCGGTATTGCCACTTTTCTACTTGCCATTTGTCTTCTTCCTGCAAATACTGATATTTATTTTCAGCTTCACTGAGAAGGCTTTTTTGGGTGGATACCGTGCTGTATTGCGCAACCAGAAGGTCATCCAATACTAAAGCAAATGCGTAAATCCCCTGATCTTGATGCTTTTGGTAGAGCGCATCAAATTCATGTAACAAAGCGGTTTTTAAATCTGCCAAATACTCAGATTCATTAAACTGTAAATCAAACATTTTTTTCTCTTTTTTCTCTATTATGATTGTTTTGTAATGTCAATAATTGTCGGAGATTTGAGCAATAAACTAAATTGATTGATCAAAAGGTTTTTAAAAATTCGGATGATAATCAAAGTTTTGCATCGTACTTGAATCTGAAAAAGGGCGGATCGCTTTCTTTGAAAGTGTGACACTATTCACTAAATTGTTTGGAAAGATCTGAATATTGTTATTAAATGCTTCAACATTACGATTAAAAATAGAAATGGCTGCACCCACATTCTCATTTTGTTCTTGAATGTCATCCATCATTTTTGCATAAAGCGTATCTGCTTTGAGTTCAGGATAGTTCTCAACCACGACACTGAGGTTTTTCATCAGATCTTTACTGAGACTCTCGATATGTTGAAGTTTAGAAACATCTGTTTCTTGCATATTGAGATTTAAAATTTGCTGACGGAGTTCAGTCACTTTTTCCAAAGTGGATTTTTCAAATTCAGTATATTGCTGCAAGGTGCTTTCAAGTGATTCCAAGGTTTTAATTTTCTGACGCTCAAAATTGGCCACTTCTGCCCAAGCTCGACGTGTCGCATTAAAATAGCGAACGATATTATTTCTGACGACCACACCCCAAACCAAAATTAAAACGAAAATCGCTAAAAAAATAATTAAACCCATTTGGAATTTCCTAATTCAATCGTGTTTGTGTTTTTGTATGTTTATGCCACAAAGTTTAACATGCTCTGTTTGAATTTTTCATAGTTTGGCATGTTTAAGGTTCTTAAATATCCGCGTAAATCTGAAATATTTTGAATGCTGTCTTTATCTCGACGACTCACGGTATTGAAGATATTGTGCTCAGTCATAAAACACAGGATATTTTCATCATGATGCACAATCAGATCGCCTTGATTATGTTTAAATAAATCACTGAGTCGAAGCGTGACAGAGGGTGTGATTGCACGTGCGATTTGCTGTTGATCATAGCCATAGATATTTAAATTTTTATTTAAATGGATATCGGCTGTTTCCCAGTGCGTGGTGTAAGGATGAGGAAGTCGACTTCTACGATTACTTGCAGCAAAACCTAAGGCTTCTGTTTCGAACAAGAAGCATCCCCAAAGATCCTTTTCGATTTTACGCACATTGTATTTATTGCCTTGTTCGTCTCGAACGCTGATTTCGGTCATATAGCGATATTTAAACAGTAAAACAGGATGCTGTTGCTCATGTTGGTCTGTCCAAAGCGTCGATGCAAAACTGACGATATCGTTAGATTCAGTGCCCTGATTAAACAATGGAAAATTTTGTTTCAACTTGCCCAATACAAGCATTGGATTCATTGTGCCAGTGAGATGAGGTGGAAGCTTCTGGAAATTTAAATCGTACTTTAACAGTTTAATTTTGAGCTCTAATTCATCAATGACTTGTTCAACAAGTTCATTTGACTCATAACTAAAATAAGCAACTGCAAACCATAGCGTCGATATCAGGATAGTTAATGTCATTGGAATATATTGATCGACCAACCATCCTAATAGCAAACCAGCCATGCCGAAGAAAATGCATAATTTAGGCAGGACGTTATTTAAGACCAGAGTGTTGTTTTCACCCCAAGGATGCAAAGCATCAAGAATGTCTTGGGGTGTATGGGCTTGCCGTGAAATATCCCACAACCGAGCAACATTGTGCATGACCTTTTTATTTTTATTCGTTCGTATGTGAATGAGGTTTTGTACAGTGTCGATCGGCATGGCTAGAATTTATACCTTTGCTTTATCAATCAGCATCGCATCACCATAACTGAAGAAGCGATATTTGCTTTCAACTGCATGATGATAAGCATTCATAATATTGTCACGATTTGACAGCGCAGAAACCAGCATCAGTAAAGTGGATTCAGGCAAATGGAAATTGGTAATCAATCGATCTACCACACAGAACTCGTAACCTGGATAGATGAAAATCTGAGTATCGCCTGTCCAAGCACCAATCTTTCCACCGCAAGCTTGAGCCGCGCTTTCAAGGGCACGTGTTGCTGTTGTTCCGACAGCAATAACTTTGTTGCCTCGCGCTTGAGTTTCTTGAATCAATTTGACTGTATCAGCAGGAACATCACACCATTCGCTATGCATAATGTGATTTTGAATCTCTAAGGTACGGACAGGTAAAAATGTTCCTGCACCCACGTGTAGCGTCACAAACGCTTTATGAATACCTTTTTCCTCAAGTTTTGCTAAAGTTTCCTCATCAAAATGCAAACTTGCTGTTGGTGCAGCAACACTTGCAATTTTGGTGGGGTCATTGAATACGGTTTGATAACGAACGGTATCAATATCTTCTGCTTCGCGGTTGAAGTAAGGCGGAATAGGGAGTTGACCATATTGATCTAAAACTTGAAGAATCGGTTGTGAGAACTCAACAACATATAGATTTTCTTGGCGACCTGTTACAGTGACTTTAACTTCGTCTGGTCCAATAAAAAGTTCAGCACCGGCTTTAGGTGAGTTACTCGCTTTAATATGACAATGTGCAATACGTTGATCTAGCATTCGTTCGACTAAAACTTCAACTGCACCACCACTGGCACGTTTTCCTTTTAGACGTGCTTTCATCACTTTGGTATCGTTTAAGACCAACAAATCGCCTTCATCCAATAAATCAATGATGTCTTTAAAGTAAGCATCTTGATATTGACCATCCGCTTGAATATGTAACAGACGTGAGGCACTACGTGTTTCTAAAGGGTAGCGAGCAATGAGTTCATCAGGAAGATCAAAATTAAAATCAGAAAGTTGCATAATCAAACAAAGCTTAAAAGGGAGAAAAACTGTGATTAGTATAGTCTTTTTAATCATTTTTAGCTGAAATTGATGCTTTATAAGTCAAAAAAGAGCAAGTTGGGTTAAAACTAGGCAGTTGAAAAATATTGGCGTTGACAATGTAAATAAATACGCTAATATACGCACACAACCTCTCCCGAGGTGGTGAAATTGGTAGACGCGGCGGACTCAAAATCCGCTGTCAGAGATGACGTGTCGGTTCGAGTCCGACCCTCGGGACCACTTATTTTAAGTGTGTAGTGTTTAAAGAATTTTAAAAAGCCCAAGCAAATTAAGCCTTGGGCTTTTTTTTTGTCTAAAAATTGGTCTAGCGTTATTCATTACGGTGTTGATCATTTCATGTGCAATAAACTCAAAATTTATCTAATAAAAGACGAGGTCTTTAAGTACCTGTATTTTGTATATTTGAATTACAGCTATTGGCGAACAACATAAAAGTTTCATCAGACTTATCTTTTTTATTCTAAGTTTAAACAAAGCTTTATCCATAAATTTATTGATAATGACAATGTAAATCATATATATGAATTTGCATATATATGATTATTCATATATAAACCAATTATAAAATTATGGTCTAGATATGTATGTCTCAAGTGAAAATCTATCACAACCCTGAATGTGGAACGTCTCGTAATACTTTGGCTTTGATTCGAAACGCTGGGATTGAGCCTGAGATTATCTATTATCTTGAGCATCCGCCATCTGTGGATGAGTTAAATCAACTGATCAAAGAGGCTGGTTTGTCAGTCCGCCAAGCTATTAGGGTAAATGTACCTCCTTATAGTCAATTAGGATTAGAAAAAGACATATTTAAAGATCAAGAATTGTTGAATTTCATGGTAGAGCATCCGTTACTGATTAATCGTCCTTTCGTTGTGAGTCCTATAGGGACACGTTTGGCTCGCCCATCGGAAGTGGTCTTGGATATTTTAACTGAGCCACAACGAGGTGCTTTGACTAAAGAAGATGGTGAAAAAATTATCGATGATCGTGGGCAGAGATTGAAATGAGTCTGGAACAGCTGACTTTCTTAAAATGTTTAGCGGACGATACTCGACTTAACATTGTGTTATTAGTCGCAAAATATAAAGAACTTTGTGTCTGTGATTTGATTGAAAAACTTCAATTGAGTCAGCCAAAAATTTCTCGACATTTAGCTTTATTGCGTTCATCTAAACTGTTGCTTGATCGTAGACAAGGGCAATGGGTCTATTACAGCTTACATCCAGATCTGGATGTATGGGCTAATGATATTTTAGATATCTTGCTTCGAGGTCAACAAAATCAAGCATTGTTGAACCAAGCTTCGATTACATCATCATGCTGTGAGTAACTATGATTTCAAATCGTTTGTCTTTTCTAGATCGAAATTTAACGCTCTGGATTTTTTTGGCTATGGCTTTAGGTGTGATGATTGGATATTTCTTTCCCAAAGCATCTACTTCGCTCGATCAGCTTAGCTTCAACTCGGTCAATATTCCAATCGCGATAGGCCTAATTCTGATGATGTATCCACCTTTGGCAAAAGTGGATTACACGACTCTACCGCAAATATTTAAGGATAAACGAACACTAGCTTTGTCATTGATACAAAACTGGGTCATTGCACCTGTTCTGATGTTTATCTTGGCAATGGTATTCTTACAAGATTATCCAGAATACATGACTGGTTTGATTCTTATTGGGCTTGCACGATGTATTGCGATGGTATTGGTTTGGAATGGTTTAGCTGGCGGTGATAATCAGTACGTTGCTGCCTTAGTTGCATTTAATAGTATTTTTCAAATTCTATTTTTTAGTACTTATGCATGGTTATTTTTAACTTTTTTACCACCATATTTTGGGGTTACTTCTCAAATCATCACCATTGATTTTTGGACGATTACCCAGGCTGTATTGATCTATTTAGGTATTCCATTTCTGCTGGGATTTTTGACACGTTTGATTTTGGTTAAACGAAAGGGTTTGAGTTGGTATCAAAATGAATTTATTCCAAAAATAAGCCCACTCAGCTTGATTGCATTGCTTTTTACTATTCTTGCAATGTTCAGCCTCAAAGGTGCAGAGGTGGTGAGTCTTCCTTTGGATGTTGTGCGGATCGCGATTCCTTTAACCATCTATTTTGTTTTGATGTTTTTGCTGAGTTTCTTTATGAGCAAGTGGATGGGGAGTGATTACCCTAAAACCACAGCAATTTCTTTTACGGCTGCTGGAAATAATTTTGAATTGGCTTTGGCCGTTGCCATTGCGACTTTTGGATTGGCATCACCCGTGGCATTTACCACAGTTATTGGGCCTCTTGTTGAAGTCCCTGTACTGATTGCACTTGTTTCGGTCTCGTTATGGCTTAAACGTAAATACTATGCAAATACTCAAATAATGAAGAGATGAAAATGACACACGCAAATCTTATAAGTGATCTTTTGCCTACGCCTACATTTGATCAAATTCAAGCAAAAGCGTTGCAACATCCTCCTCGAATATTGTTGATGTACGGTTCAAATCGAGAGCGTTCTTATAGTCGTCTTGCAGTGCTTGAAGCAGGACGTATTCTTGAGCGCTTTGGTTGTGAAGTTAAAATCTTCCATCCTAAAGGCTTGCCACTTCCTGAGGATGCTGATCATCAGCATCCTAAAGTCAAAGAACTACATGAGTTATTGGCATGGAGCGAAGGGATGGTCTGGTGTTCACCTGAGCGTCATGGTGCGATGAGTTCTATTCTTAAAGCTCAAATCGATTGGATTCCACTTGCGGCAGGCGCAATACGTGCCACCCAAGGAAAAACCTTGGCACTTATGCAAGTCAGTGGTGGATCTCAGTCTTTTAATAGCGTGAATCAAATGCGTGTTTTAGGGCGTTGGATGCGAATGATCACTATCCCAAATCAATCCTCTATTCCAAAAGCATTTCTAGAATTTAATGAAGATGGAACGATGAAGCCATCCTCACTCTATGATCGTATTGTCGATGTGATGGAAGAGCTTTATAAGTTCACGCTGTTGACCAGAGGGCAGTCTGCGTATTTAGTCGATCGCTACTCAGAACGTAAAGAGACAGCGGAGCAACTTTCTCAGCGCGTTAATCAGAAAAATATCTGATGTTGCTTCATTAAAAATAAGCAATAAAGAATGAAAGCCCAAATATTTTAAATTTGGGCTTTTTAATATAATTTTGACAACATAGATCTGGATGTATGGAGCTAGAGTTGTACTCATTTGAATTTGTAAAAATTTGGCAAGGTAGGCTGACTTTAAGCATTGATGATGTAAATGAGGATTAATGAACCAACATCAGTCCATCCCAGTGAAAGTAATTAGGGGAGAGTTTCGCGCGCGTCATTGCCCAAGTTCTGTCGGGAAATGCACTTGCGCCGATGGCGAGTTTTGATTTGCCAAATTTTTCATGAATATCTTCAAAAGTATCTGTGAGCTTGTCATTTTCTTCAATTTTTTTCACATCTGTGAATAAATCGAAAATATGGCTTTTTTGCGGTTCAAGTGAGTTTAAAATCACACCACACTTTTTGAATAAAATGTTTTTTTGATACAGTCGCTCGATTAATGAATTCACCACTTTAGACATGATAAGGAAATCATCGGTCGCTTCATTAAAATCATGACTTAATGATTGGTTGTAGTAGGGCGTTGTTGTATCAAACGGATTGGATTGTAGAAAAACGGTTACTGTTCCGCAGAGAAGTTGATCTTTGCGTAATTTTTTAATGGCTTCAATCGTATAGGCAGTAATTGCTTCTTTTAAATCGCTCAATTCTGTAATGCGATGCCCAAATGAACGACTGCTGATAATTTGTTTTTTTGCAGCTATTTCAGTTTCGAGTTGAATGCAGGAAATCCCTTGTAATTCCATGACGGTACGTTGCATGACCACAGAAAAGTGCTTTCTTAACATTTGTGGATCACTACAAGCCAAATCATAAGCGTTGTATATGCCTAAGTTTTTGAGTCGTTTTTGATTGTTACGACCAACACCCCAGACTTCAAAGACGTCTATGTCTTGATATAAGGCCTCTACAGAACACAAATCCATGGCTGCTAAATTACAGACACCTTGATAACCTGAATGTTGCTTGGCAATATGATTGGCAAGCTTTGCTTCAGTTTTACTACGTCCAATACCAATACAAACAGGAAGCCCTAACCATTTTGCGATGCATTTCAGAATATGATGACAATACGCTGTGATGTCATAGTTTAAAGCTAAACTGGTTAAATCTAAGAAACATTCATCAACCGAATAGATCTCTTGCTCGTTCTCACCGACAAACTGAGCCAACACCTGCATGAAGCGTCGAGACATTTCTGCATAAACGGCATAATTGCTGGAAAGCACATGCACATTGTGCTTTTGAACGAGTTCCTGAATTTGAAATAGCGGCGCTGCCATTTTAATACCAAGTTGTTTGGCTTCATCTGAGCGAGAAACTGCACAACCATCATTATTTGAAAGCACAATCACAGGTCGACCAATTAAGGCCGGATTAAAAACGCGTTCACAACTGACGTAACAGTTATTGATATCAACCAGTGCGATGATTTTATGGGGATACTGCATGAGTATTTGTCGTTTATCTTTTTAAATTAACGTAACTTTTTGATGATAGAAGTCACGACACCCCAGATGATTAATTCTTGATTACCTTTTAAATGAATGTCAGAGAAATCTGGATTTTCAGCTTTTAACCAATGGTCACCATTTTTTTCAACCATCAATCGTTTAACCGTAAAATCATTGTCCACCAAGGCAACCACAATATCTTGGTTTTTTGAGGTTAGACTTCGATCGACAATGAGAATGTCATTTATATTAATACCTGCATTCAGCATAGACAGCGATGCAACCTTGACTGCAAACGTCGTCAACTCATTTTTAATTAAGTGTTTATTTAAATCGAGTGGTTTTTCTATATAACCTTCTGTATTTGAAGGAGGGCCCGCTGAGATTTTTTCCAAAGCAAGTGGAATACTGCTATTTTTTTGGGCAACAATTTGATGAATAGACTCAACTTCATTAACGTGCTGTCGTCGTTTTTTTAAAAAATCCTGAATATGGATAATGCTTGATTCGGGAACACGAATGACCTTGGTGGGTTCGTTAAATAAGGATTTTCGACCCGCCCCAGGTCGATAACCACCATGATTACTACTCATATTTACCTATGCTTGTTTCTGTTACAAAATCAATTTTAAAAGCATCTGAGTTTTGATCACAACCAATTTTCGACCAATGGTGAAATTTGGAAAATCAAAGAGGTGATACATATGAAAATTAATTCAATGTTATCTCTCTGTTTAATATAAAGATTAAATAATAAGCAATGTTGGTTTTCATGAGAGACGGAATTTACTCTGGTAGAAATGATAAATATAGATACATATTGAATAAGTTAAATCATTAACAATTCATTTGATATTTTCATGAAAAATGATTAACTATTAGTTGTTTAAGGTGTTTTAAGCTAGATTTATATAAATTTTACGTGTGCCTATATGCTTTTTTGATTTGATTTTATGAGTTACTATGCAGTAAGAAAAAATTCAAATTGAATTTTGTACTTTGGTTGTAAAATTTTAAAGTCTTTTATTTGCTGTTTTGAACGTTTGGAATCCCGGCATAAAATTGACGAATACTCAATTTTATAATTCTTCTTATAATATTTAGGTCTGGGCATGAAATTAGAATTATTAAAGGTGGAGAGTGCAGATCAGCTAAGTGCTTGTAAGCTGTCGATTTTATTGGGTGTCATGACGCCTAAAAGTCAGGTGGAAGGTTTTCTCAAATTTGCACGCAGTATTTTAAAAACAGATTCTGCCATTCTTGCTTTTCATAATGAACCTTATATCTGGCACTCATCACCGCTGGGTTTTAATGCTTTTCATGCAAAAAAACAAGCCAACCTTTTGCCGTATTTTAATGGTGCGACATCACTCGGTTCAGATCACGAAAATTACTTCGCATTTTCACAGCATATTAAAGATTTAGGTGTGGATCATGAGCGTGTGATTGCATTTAATTTGAAGATTAATGATACCGATTCTATCGGGCAGGTCATTCTTTTTGATGAATGTAAAGACCCATACGATGAAGAATGCCTAGAGCTGGTTTATGACTTTTCAATGAGCTTAATTCGCATCATTGAAACACGACTCGATTATGAAGAATTAAAAGAGCTGTACGAACAACAATCCGCGTTGAATTTTAGTAAAACTAAATTTTTCCAAATTATTGCACATGATTTACGTGCACCATTTCATGGTTTATTGGGTTTTTCTGAAGTCTTGGCTGAAGAGAGAGAAAGTCTAGACGATTCAAGTCTACAAAACATCGCTGATTATTTACATGATACGGCGCAGTCGACCTATAACTTGTTGGAAAGTTTATTGAATTGGGCGATGGCAGAAGGTGGTCGATTTGTCTATCACCCGATTAATTTTCAACTCAAACAAACCACCAAAATCGTTCATGATGTTTTAAATACTTTAGCTGTTAAAAAACAAATTAAGTTGATAGAGAACGTAGCTGAAGATCTACGAGTCTATGCGGATATCAACATGATCACGTCTGTCATTCAAAACTTGGTTTCAAACGCACTAAAATTCACCCCTGTGGATGGTACGGGCTGTGTTTACATCGAAGCTCAGCGGTGTTCTCGTGGTGTTGAAATCACGGTTCGTGATACTGGTTTAGGTATGACAACCGATCAAATCGCAGGACTATTTCAACCTGATATAAAAGTTACCATCAAAGGAACGTCAGGTGAGAAGGGTGCAGGATTAGGATTGGTATTGTGCAAACGGTTTGTTGATTTGAATCATGGCGAAATTAGTGTGACCTCTAAACAGGGTAAGGGGACGACCTTTAAAGTCATCTTGCCTGCTGCTGAGCATGCACATCAAAGTTTGGTTGTACCTCGAAAGAGTGAACTAAAAGAACTTCGTCCGATATAAAAATCAATTAATTTCTCCAAAAAAGTGAAGTGAACTGATATAAATGTTTTCAATATAAAGTTGAAGGCATTTTTGATGAACGCTGAACAATTGCAAAAAACCTTAAGAGCAAGTCAGTATGCAGAACAAGTTCTATCCTTGCATACACCATCATTAGAGCAAGATTTTGCAATTGATCAATTTCAAAAAAGCTTAACCACATCCCAGATTCGTTCACTTGTTCAAAGTGCTCTGCTTGATATTCAAAATGAAAATCAATGGATGAGCACGTTGCGTATTTTGCGTGCACGCCTGATGTTTCGATGGATCTGGCAAGATGCCAACCAACTCACTGATGTAGTGACGCTAACTCGAGAGCTATCTGATTTTGCTGATGCTAGTATTAATGCCGCCAAAGATTTTGCACGAGTTCCATTGGTTACAAAACATGGTGAGCCAATAGGCTACAACGGAAAAGTACAAGATCTGATCGTCGTTGCCATGGGGAAATTGGGCGCTCAAGAGCTGAATCTTTCCAGTGACATTGATTTGATTTTTGCCTTCGATGAGCAAGGTGAAACCAATGGTCGAAAGTGCATTGATGTTCAGCAGTTCTGCATTGCTTGGGGGCAAAAGATTATTTATCTGCTTGAGCATATTACTGCAGATGGTTTTGTGTTTAGAGTGGATATGCGACTTCGACCTTGGGGTGATGGCTCAGCCTTAGCGATTAGTCATGTGGCTTTAGAAAAGTACTTAAGCCAGCATGGTCGTGAGTGGGAGCGTTATGCGTGGATCAAAGCACGCATTGTTTCAGGTGGAGCAGATGGCGATGATCTACTGGCGATGACTCGACCTTTCGTCTTCCGTAAATATGTGGATTACACTGCTTTTGAAGCCATGCGTGAAATGAAAGCCATGATTGAGCGTGAAGTCGCGCGTCGTAATATTGAAGATGATATTAAATTAGGGGCAGGTGGGATTCGTGAAGTTGAATTTATTGTTCAAGTATTTCAGCTGATTTACGGTGGGTCAAAACTTGAATTACAAGATCGTCAATGTTTGGTCAGCTTAAAACATTTAGGTGAAGTAGGTCTTTTGGATGATGATGCTGTTATTGATTTAGAAGATGCCTATTTATTTTTACGCCGTGTCGAACACGCGATCCAAGCCTTAAATGACCAACAAACGCAGTCACTACCAACAGAGCCTGATTTAAGACGTCGAATGTGTGAAACTTTAGGGTTTACAGATTGGGATCACTTCATTGTTGTATTGAATCAAAAGCGTCAAAAAGTGATTTATCAGTTTCAACATTTGATTAAAGAAAAAGGCACAGAAACTTTAGTACAAAGTTTCGGCCAAATGGAAGAACGCTTAGAGCAGATACTAGATGATCACGCGAAGAATTTAATTCAAGAGTTTTGGTTTGGGCATGCCATTAAAAAGCTTCCAGCAAAAGCAATTCAGCGCTTAAAAGAGTTTTGGCCGCATTTGATTGAAGCGATTCTACAATCTGATAAGCCACAAACAGCGCTGGTCAGACTGATGCCTTTGATAGAATCCGTGATGCGCCGTACGGTGTATTTGGTCATGTTGATTGAAAGTAAAGGGGCCCTACAGCGCCTGGTTAAAATGGCGACGGTCAGTCCATGGATTTGTGAAGAGTTGACACACTATCCAGTGTTATTGGACGAATTCTTATCGATGGATTTTGAGTTACCCAAGCGCAAAGATTTAGAAGACTCTTTACGTCAACAGCTATTGCGCATTGAAATTGATCAGGTTGAGGATCAAATGCGCGTGCTGAGGTTGTTTAAAAAATCCAATGTATTGACTGTGGCTGCCAGCGATGTGTTGGCTGAAAGTCCACTTATGAAAGTCTCGGATGCGTTGACGGATATTGCCGAAGTCTCTGTGATTGCAACATTGAATTTGGCCTATCAAATTACAGCTAAAAAACACGGCTATCCTTTAGATGCCGAAGGGCATCGTTGCTCAATGGATCATATTGCATTTGCCGTGATTGGTTATGGCAAAGTGGGAGGTATTGAACTTGGATATGGTTCAGATTTAGATCTCGTCTTTATTCACTATATGGATGAGCAGTCAGATACCGATGGACTTAAACCGATTAGTGGTTTCACATTTGCAATGCGAGTTGCCCAAAAGTTTATGTCACTCATGACCACGCAGACTTTGGATGGACGTGTGTATGAAATTGATACACGGTTGCGTCCTTCAGGGGAAGCGGGACTTTTAGTGACCAGTCTAAAAGCATTTGAGCAGTATCAACTTAAAAATGCATGGGTTTGGGAGCACCAAGCGATTGTTCGTGCCCGTTCGATTGCAGGAGAAAGTGCTTTACGTGAAAAGTTCGAGCAACTTCGCAGAGTTATTTTGACCTTGCCTCGTGATGAGCATAAAGTTCGTGAAGAAGTTCTCAACATGCGTCAAAAAATGAAAGATCACTTGGGTTCATCGAAAGAACAAAAAAAAGATGGAATTTTTCATTTAAAACAGGATGCAGGTGGTATCGTTGATATCGAATTTATGGCACAGTATGTCGTGTTAGCCTGGAGTGGGACGAATCCTGATCTCGCCCATTATTCCGACAATGTACGAATCTTAGAAGATGCTGCCAAGGCACGTTGTTTATCCAGTGACGATGCTTCAGCCTTGATTCAAGCCTATTTGAGTGAACGCGCCGAGAGCCATAGACTCGCCCTTGCTAATCAAAGTATGCAAGTGAGCGCGGCTGATTGGTTTGATACCCGAGAGGTGGTTTGCACATTGTGGCAAAGATTGATTGATCCAACTGCGGTGTTCGCGTTGGAAAGTGAATAATTAAGTATACATTTGGAGTTTAAGTCATGAATTTGGCTGATCGTGATGGTTTTATTTGGCAAGATGGACAATTAGTTGATTGGCGTGAAGCGAAAACTCACGTCCTTACTCATACATTACACTACAGTATGGGTGTTTTTGAAGGTGTCCGTGCTTATGAAACACCAAATGGTACAGCGATTTTCCGTTTAAAAGAGCATACAAAGCGCTTACTTAACTCTGCAAAAATTTATCAAATGAAAGTTCCATTTGATCAAGCGACGTTAGAACAGGCTCAAATTGATGTTGTGCGTGAAAATAAACTCGCGTCTTGCTATTTACGCCCGATCATTTTTATTGGTTCAGAAAAACTAGGTATCGCAGCAACAGATAATACCATTCATGCGGTGGTTGCAGCATGGAGTTGGGGTGCTTACCTGGGTGAAGAAGCAATGGCGAAGGGTATTCGTGTAAAAACGTCTTCATTTACGCATCACCATCCTAACGTGACCATGTGTAAAGCAAAAGCCTCAGGTAACTACACACTTTCAATTTTGGCGCATCAAGAAGTTGCACACTCTGGATATGACGAAGCAATGCTTCTCGATCCGCAGGGTTATGTATGCCAAGGTTCGGGCGAAAACGTATTCTTAGTACGTGATGGCGTGATTCATACACCTGATGTTGCAGGTGGTGCGCTTGATGGTATTACCCGTCAAACGATTATCACGATTGCAAAAGACTTGGGTTATGACGTGATTGAACGCCGTATTACCCGTGATGAGTTTTATATCGCTGATGAAGCGTTCTTTACAGGTACGGCTGCTGAAGTCACGCCAATTCGTGAGTATGATGATCGTCAAATTGGTGAAGGTGTTCGTGGTCCGATCACCACACAAATTCAAAAAGCCTATTTTGATGCTGTTCAAGGTAAAGATCCGAAATATGCACACTGGTTGACTTACATTAAGTAATCTCTCCCAATAAAAAACCTCTCAAATGAGAGGTTTTTTATGACTTAATTTTTAGCAATATCTAATGTAGTCTCATGATGATGCTGAGATAAAATTATTTCACTAGCTCGCCCAACATAACGATTTCCAACACTGTTAAAGTTCATTTGAGAATCTAAGAGGTTTCATAAATGATGAATTTAAAGCTGATTTTAAATTTCAATATTTCTGAATAATGACTTTAAAATTACAATTTATTTACAGGGTTTGAACTGAGTTTTTAAGTGGCGAATTCTGCTTTAATTCATAGATATGCTATGATGCGAAGCATAATGAGGATGAGTAGTTTAAGCATGTCTTTGCAAGAAAATGATCACGTATTAAATACGACAGAACAGCACAATCAAAATATCGTGCTGTGTATGAAGTGGGGGACCAAGTATGGTTCCGACTACGTAAATCGTCTGTATAACATGGTTAAACGGCACACTACTGTTGATTTTAAAATGGTGTGTTTGACTGATCGTACCGAGGGTATTGATCCTGAGGTTGAATGTTTTCCAATTCCACCTTTAGCTTTGCCTGAGGGTGCACCTGAACGGGGTTGGAACAAGCTTTCTACCTTTGAACCTGACTTATATGGTTTAAAAGGGAATGCTCTGTTTTTAGATTTAGATGTGGTTATTGTTGATAATATCGATGAATTTTTTACCTATCCGGGTGATTTTTTAATTATTCACGACTGGAAGAGACCTTGGCGAATTACAGGAAATAGTTCTGTTTATCGTTTTAAATTGGGTGCTTTTCCTGGACTCCTGCCATATTTTCGTGAAAACTTTGATGAGATTCGGCAAAAATTTCGTAATGAACAAGCTTATTTGTCTTGGTACGTCGATAAACATGCTAAGCAAACCTATTGGCCTGAAAGTTGGTGCAAAAGCTATAAATATCACTGTCTACAAAAAATTCCGATGGCATTTTTTAAACCACCTGTAAAACCTGAGGGTGCGAAAATTATTATTTTCCATGGTGAAATTAATCCACCCGATGCGGTAAATGGGGGTGGTGGTAAATGGTATCGCTATGTGTTGCCATCTCAGTGGATTAAGGATGCTTGGCAGTAATTTATGAATCACTTGCTTAATCAAGAACAACGACCATATCGTTTGAGTGTGGTCATTATGGTAAAAAACGAAGCAAAAAATTTAGAGCAATCTTTACCTGCATTGGCCGGTTGGATTGATGAATTGGTTGTTTTAGATTCGGGAAGTACAGACCAAAGCCAAGTATTGGTAGAAGCCGCTGGTGGAAAATGGTATGTCAATAATGAGTGGCCGGGTTTTGGTAAGCAACGACAAATTGCACAAAGCTACGCAACAGGTGATTGGATACTGGCTTTAGATGCGGATGAAGTCATTACTGAAGAATTAAAAAATAGCATTCTAGAGGCAATCAAAACCAGACCTGAAAATACCGTATTTGGTATAAAACGAATTGATTGTATTTTGGGTCATAAAATTGATAATCCATTATGGCCTATCAAAGCACACTGGCGCTTATATCCAAAATACTTCCAATATAACGATAATTTAGTACATGAGTCTGTTGATTTAAAACAAGCTGAAACTCAAGTTCTATCTGGTTTTATGTTGCATCAAACGGCAGACACCCCTCAATTTTGGTTGGATAAGCGTTTAGCGTATGCAAAAGCATGGGCGATAGATCGTCATCAACGTGGTAAGTCTGCCAGTATCTTGAGTGTATTTTTTCATACGATATGGGCGTTCTTTAAGCAATACTTTTTAGATGGCCGTTTCTTAATGGGTAAATATGGCTTTGTCTATGCTTTACTCTTTACACAATATACATTTAATAAGTATGCAATTTTATATGACTTAAAAAATAATACTGCAGAGCAAACTTTTCAAAAATCTTTACAAGATCAAGACTTGATTAAAACGATTGATTTGGGAGATAGAAAATCAACAGTTTCTTTGGTCATGATTGCAAAAAATGAGTCAAGACATTTAGCCGCATGTTTAGATACAGTTCACGACCTTGTGGATGAAATTATCATACTTGATTCGGGCAGTAGAGATAATACGCGACAGATAGCAGAAAGCTACGGAGCCAAGTGGTTTGTTAATACGGATTGGCAAGGTTTTGGTAAACAAAGACAATTGGCACAAAGCTATGCAACAAAAGATTATGTGTTGGTATTAGACCCTGATGAGCGTTTAGATCAACAGCTTAGAGAGTCCATTGTTAAAGTGCTCAAACAACCAGTGCAAAGGGATAAGGTTTTTACAGTAGCACGTGTCAACTTATTTTGTGGTGTTGAAGTTCAAAAGCGTTATTGGTATACCGACAAACTTGCTCGATTATATTCGAATCAAGACTTTAAATATTCATCATTAGAAGTTCATGAATCTTTGGATCAAAATAATGTTCCATCGGTCCGTCTCAATGGATATTTACCTCATTTAACCAATGATGATTTGCACCACTTTTTACTCAAAAATATTCGCTATAGCCATGATTGGGCAAGTGATAAATTTAAACAGGGTAAAAAAGTAGGTTTAGCCACCCTTATTTTACGTTCTATCTTCTCATTTATTCGAGAATATATAATACGTGGGGATATCGTAGGTGGTGCATATGGATTTATCTTAGCAATGGCATCTATGGGATATACCTTAGACAAGTATTTAATGCTATGGGAAAAGAATCATCAAAAATAAAATCTTAATTTCTGTTTTTTAATCAAACATTGTGGTGTAAATACTAGAAATCTAGATTGTTTTATATTGCTGATGATGATTTTACCGATACTTTAAATGATTTAATGAAATGAAAATATTAATTGTAAATCAATCTCCAATCCCTGTTTATGCGTATGGTGGAACTGAACGCGTCATTTGGGACTTGGCTAAAACTTTAGTCGAGTTGGGGCATGAAGTAGTTTTTCTTGTGCCTGTCGGATCTACCTGTGATTTTGCTCAAGTACTATTTATTAATCCTTCGCTGAGTTGGAGTCAACAAATTCCTTTAGGTACAGATATTGTTCATTTTCAGTTTCAGCCGAAGGATATGCAACTTGATACACCTTATGTCGTGACGGAACATGGAAATGCTCAGTTAAATTCCCCATTAGATTTAAATACTATTTTTGTTTCTAAAAATCATGCAGAAAGGCATGGATCTAAAAGCTTTGTATATAACGGTTTAGATTGGAGAAACTACGGCGAAGTCGATTGGAATATAAAACGAGATTATTATCATTTCCTAGGCAAAGCTGCTTGGCGTTTAAAAAATGTCAAAGGGGCAATACATTTAGCTAAAACTGCCAAAGTTCCCTTACATGTTTTAGGTGGAGATCGTTTTAATTTTAAACGTGGGTTACGTTTAACTTTTTCTCCAAGAATTAAATTTCATGGGATGGTGGGAGGGGAGGAAAAAATCTCTTTATTACAAAGATCAAAAGGACTCATTTTTCCAGTGAAATGGCATGAACCATTTGGATTGGCTATTATTGAGAGTATGTATTTCGGTTGTCCTATATTTGCGACTCCATATGGTGCAATTCCAGAAATAGTGCCTGAGCAATGTGGTAGACTAAGCAATAGCGCCAAAGTACTAAAGAACGCTATTTTGGAAAATAGCTATGATCCATTGGTTTGTCACCAGCACGTTATAAATCATTTCAATGCTTTTGAAATGGCAAATCAATATTTGAAGTATTATCAATTGGCAATATCTGGTGCCAAGATTAATGTTGAAAAACCGTTCTTGAAAGAAGTTGCTGAAAATCAATCTTGGTTTCAATAAATGTTATTAGGAATTTTAAATGCAAAATTATGTTATAAGTCTAAAAAATGCATCAGACCGTAGACAACATATTGAGCATGAGTTTTCAAAAAATAATATTGAATTTAATTTTTTTGATGCGATTACACCAGATCAGGCACAACAAATTGCAGAAAATCTTTTTCCAATGTGTGATTTAACACATTTAAGCCCGGTAGAGTTAGCATGTTTTATTAGTCATATTGCTGTCTGGCAAAAAGCGAAAAGTGAAAACCAAAAGTTTTTTGCTATTTTTGAGGATGATATTTTTTTATCGGATCAAGCAACACACTTTTTAAAATCATCAGATTGGATTACTGAAGAGTTTAAGGTGATTAAACTGGAAACTTTTTTAGAGAAAGTTTTTGTTGGAGGCCCAACATTTAACGTATTAGATAGAAAACTACAAAAATTAAACTTTAAACATTTTGGTGCGGCTGGATATATTTTGTCTGTGGATGCGGTAGATTTACTGATTCGTTATATACAGAATTCTAAGAAAATTGTTCCGATTGATTGGTATTTATTTTTAACTCCTATTGAAGATAACTCATTTCAAATTTATCAATTGGTGCCTGCAATATGTATCCAAGACAAAGTTTTAAATGAACAAGTCTTGTTTGATAGTTTCTTAGAAAGTAGTAGAGTTCAGTTTGAGGCACCGAAGTTAAAATTGAAGTTAAATCAAAAAATTGCTCGAGAGCTTAGACGTTTACTTTTCCAGTTAAGAGTCCTTTTTTTCGCTAAAACGATTCCTTTCAAATAATGTAATAGTAGTCATTACTTGGTTTATTGGTTTGAATTTATCTTATAGTCCAAGAGCTAAGAATAGACCTTATTTTAATAAATCAAGAAAACAGTCTATTCTGTACTGATTATTTATGCCGTGGAATATTGAAAGTTTATACATAATTGTGTATGAAAAGCATTGAGCCGAATAGCTTTATTTGCTGTATCGCAACATGTTTAAATCCGCTAATTATGCAAACATTTTATTGGTATGCATTTTTATTATCGATCAACTTTCTAAACCTTTTATAACCCCAAATATATTGTACTGGATCGGTATTGATCATCTGCTCCAGTTCTTTATTAAGCGTATCCACCGAAAGTTGTAAGTCTTTAGATGAAATATGATCAGAAAGTTCTGATACATAAATTTCAAAACGTTCAGAATCTTCTAGACGTAAACAAGTCAGACCAAGAACTGCACATTGAGTTTTTGAAGCTAACTTAGAAACCAATGTTGAAGATAAAGCATTTTGCCCATAGAACATTGAATATATTCCACCGGACTCTTTAGGGACATGATCGGGTAAAATGACAGTTAATCCGCCAGATTTTAAGTGCTTGAAAATTGCACGCACACCGGATTCATCCGTAGGTACAAGCGTTGCATTCAAACGTTGTCTGGCTTCTAACATAAAGCGATCTATATCTTCATTTTTATTGGGTTTATACATGATCACGGGTGATGAATGTTGATTTAACCATACATTCAATAACTCCCATGTACCAAAATGGGGGACAACAACAATCACGCCTTTTTGAGCATTAATTGCTTCGATGAATATTTTCTCACCATGTATTTTAGAGATTAAAGAAAGAGCGTAATCAGTGCTAGAACCCCATATCTTGATTGATTCAGCATAAGTCATACACTGACTTTGCACGCTTTTCTGCGTGAGAATGTCTCTTTCATCAGCTGTGAGTTCAGGATACGCAAGCGCTAAATTCTTTTCTGTGGTTTTTCTTAATGATGAATTTGTTTTAAATAAAATTCTTCCAATAACTTTAGCAAAGGATTGAATTGCTGTCATTGGAAGTTTAGACACCATTTTTAAGGATAAATAGATCACTCAGAAGTCACTGCTCTAGAATAATTGGAAGGCAAGATTACTGAGAATCAGAGTTACCTTTAAGGACCATATAAATTAATGCAGCGATAGATCCAAAAGCGGCAATAAAGCTACTGGTGCTAAAAAACACAATACGTTGATATGTCGTTAAATTAAATAACTCTTCATTCAGAATGTAGCGCATGAATGCCCATTGGATGATACAAAACACAATAATAATAATTGTATGACGACGAACATCTGGACGCATAGCCATGTGGAAACACCTAAAACTGAGTGAAACCATTATGCCATTGATGAGAATTTATCTCAATTTTGTTATGCGGATTAATAAAAAAGCCCCACATGATGTAGGGCTTTTATGCTTAATCTTTAAAGCATTATGCTTCTTTAGTTTCAGCCTTTGGTTTTTCGCGTAAACGAATCCCCAAATCACGCAATTGATTTGATTCAACTGGTGCAGGCGCCTGCGTTAATGGACATTCTGCAGTTTTCGTTTTCGGGAATGCAATTACATCACGAATTGAAGCACCGCCAGTCATGAGCATCACTAAACGGTCAAGACCAAATGCCAAACCACCGTGCGGAGGCGCACCATAACGTAGAGCGTTAAGCAAGAAGCTAAATTTCTCTTCAGCTTCTTCCTCATTAATCCCTAAAGCTTCAAAAATTGCTTTTTGCATTTCTAGGTTATGAATACGAAGTGAACCACCACCGATTTCGGTACCATTGAGTACCATATCGTAAGCCACAGACAAGGCTGCACCTGGGTTGTTCTTCACTTCTTCAACGCTAGATTTTGGAAGTGTGAATGGATGGTGAACAGACGTCCATTTGCCATCATCAGTTTCTTCAAACATTGGGAAATCAACCACCCAAAGTGGTGCCCACTCGCAAGTCGCAAGCTTCATGTCATGACCGATTTTTACACGAAGTGCACCCATCGCATCATTTACAACTTTGGCTTTATCTGCACCAAAGAATACGATGTCGCCATTTTCTGCACCAACACGTTTTAATAGATCAAGCACGATTGGCTCGATAAATTTAACGATTGGCGATTGAAGACCTTCGATACCTTTTTCGATTTCATTGACTTTGATGTACGCTAAACCACGTGCACCATAGATGCCAACAAATTTGGTGTATTCATCAATTGCAGAACGTGGCAATGAACCCGCACCTGGTACACGTAAAGCTACGATACGACCTTTCGGATCTTTAGCAGGGCCTGCGAATACTTTAAACTCAACGTCTTGCATTAAATCTGCAACGTCAACCAGTTTAAGCGGAATACGCATATCTGGTTTGTCAGATGCATAGTCACGCATCGCATCGTTGTAGGTCATACGTGGGAACTTATCGAAATCAACATTAAGAAGTTCTTTGAACATCTTAACCGTTAAAGTTTCCATCAAATCCATAATGTCATCGTCACTCATGAACGATGTTTCAACGTCGATTTGTGTGAATTCTGGCTGACGGTCAGCACGTAAGTCTTCATCACGGAAACATTTAGCGATTTGGTAATAACGATCAATACCACCCACCATCAACAACTGTTTAAACAATTGAGGAGATTGTGGAAGTGCGTAGAAGCTACCATTTGATACACGGCTTGGGACTAAATAGTCACGTGCGCCTTCTGGCGTTGCGCGTGTCAAAATTGGGGTTTCTACATCTAAGAAACCATTGTCTTCGAAGTAGTTACGAATAAGGTTTGTAAGTTTAGAACGGAAACGTAAACGGTCTAACATTTCTGGACGACGGATGTCCAAGAAACGGTATTTCAAACGAATTTCTTCTGAAATATTAGTATTGTCATCATTCAATGGGAATGGTGGAGTTTCAGATTGAGCAAGAACTTCAATTTCTTTGCCTAAAACTTCGATTTGACCACTCACCATATTTGCATTTTCTGTGCCTTCGTAACGACGACGTACGCGGCCAGTGATTTTTAATACGAATTCTGAACGTACTTTGTCTGCAGTTGCGAATGCTTCAGGGGTATCTGGATCGATGACCACTTGTACTAGACCATCACGGTCACGCATGTCTAGGAAGATAACACCACCGTGGTCACGGCGACGGTGAACCCAACCGCATAATGTAACGGTTTGGTCAATTTGAGCTTCGGTTAAAGAACCGCAGTAATGAGTTCGCATCATAGCGTTAAAAATCCAACTATATGGGTTAAAGTAAGCGTCTACGTAAACAGCGTATCGCCTTTATTCGAAAGATGAATTATGCCTCTTTGGCAAAGGCGGAACAAGGACTAGATATCTAAAGCGAAGGTTTTTAGGGGACTAATTTAAAATACGCTGTGATATTTCAGAAATATAATCCACTACTCAAAAAAATCATGGTGATCTAAAAATTGAAAAATAAGACAACCACATCCAAATACAAGCAGAAAAACGCTAAAAAAATGATTAATGGATTTCCCTATAAACCAATACAGATCATTTTGCCAAGGTTGAGGCCCTAGAGGTTGAGCAAAACTGATATAGGCAAAGAGTCCAGCAAAGAGAGAAATCGTAAATAAACTGAAGGCATAAAATTTAATCTTTGGGCTAACTTGTTTGGATTGACGATGTTGCTGATAATAATGATGAGCCATGATCCCAAGAATAGGTAATGCAATGGCAGAAGTCCCGATCTGTAAAACACGATGCATAGGATAAGTCTGATTAAACATGCTTATGCTTTGACTGAGAAAGTCTTCAAATGCAAATGTTCGAAAGTCAACATGGGTAAGACCATCCCAAATGAGATGTGTAGCCGTTCCAATACTTAAAGCAAGAATGACACAAAGGGCAAATTTAACTGCACTTTGGATAGAATGAATACGGAGAGGTTTATCTATACCGACAAATTTAAAACATGCAGGTCTAAAAATAAAATACCAAAGCAAGCAAAATCCCAGCCCTATAAATAAATTAGGATAAAACCATGCACTCCATAAGTGAGTGCTATGGATGTCTTCGGAAGTAAATAAGCGAACCAAATCCGGCACCATACACCCAATCGCGATAGCTGAAATTGGAAGATGATGCCCAGTCAGTTTTGAAATAGGTGGGGCAAGAACGGCATGTGATATAGTAAAAGGCATTGAATGAATATATCTATTTATGCAATTTTGAACAATAATCTTTGTGTAGTGATCTAGATTATCGTTTAGTTTTCTTTAAAATAAATCATCAAAAATTTATCTAGTCACAAAATGAACCCAATACAAGACAGTATCTATCAGTTGAAAAAAGCTCAAGGAATTTTACTGGTTTCATTATTGTTTTTAATCGTTATTTTTCATCATATATTTAATCATTCATTTCGACACTGGAATGTTTCCATTGTTTTACTTTGTATATTCTTCTTTTGCGTTTACAAAAAAAAAATAGTAAAACCAAATCTATCACTGATCGTTTTCTGTATATCAAGCTTTGTGATCATCACTTTGAATTATCATGTTCTTAATCGATTTGAGCTTATTCCAGAAACCTTATATCGAACTTATAAGTATTTGATCAACCAGTATCTTTGGTTTTTACCATTCATAGCTTTACCCACGATTTATCGTTTTATCGGATTCAATCCACAGCATTTGGCCAAGATTCTTAATGTTGTATCAATATTTTTATGTGGCTACCTTTTATATTGGGGAATAGCCTTAGATTTTAATCGTGGTAATTTTACCAATTATTTTAATCCTGTCATTAGTTATGACATCACCTTTATTTCTCTTGCATTATCAGCAATGTGTTTTGCATTTATGCAAAAAGGTAAATTGGTATATATTTATCTTCTGATCAGTATTTCTACGATCTTTTTGCTCATTTTACATGGCTCCCGTGGAACATGGGTAGGGATACCACTTGCGCTGGTAACTTTGACGATGATCTATTATCGAAGTCAGATGCGTAAAGTTTTATTCATGCTTTCTTTATTTTTAGCATTTGTTGCTGTTAATTTTTCATTGCCTTCTTCACCGATTCAAGAGCGAGTTCAACATTTAAAAGAAGATACTCAAAATATTGTTAAACAGAATTATGAAAATAGTTCTGGTATACGCTTATATTTGTGGGATAACTCAATAGACATGTTTAAAACCAATCCATTTTTTGGAGTTGGAATGAGTCAAATTGAGGTGGAAAACTGTAAATTATATTCGCAAGGAAAGCTTCCCGTTTGTTTTCAACATCAACATAGCATTTACTTTCACGAACTTGCTGCAAATGGCTTAGCTGGAATATTGGCCTTATTTTTGACCTTTTTTTCTGCTCTTTTGTTTTTTATTCGGAAGTGTTTTTGCTCTGACCCAATGATCAAAAATTTAGCTGTATCTGGCTTTATATTTGTGAGTTATTACATGTTTTGTGGTTTGACTGAATATTATTTATTTTTTAAAAATACTACTTATATTTTTTATTTGATTACGGCTTCATTAATGAGCTTCATCATCATTCGAGAATTGAACAAAGAAAATGAAATGAAAAAGATGTGAAAGCTTTTCTTTTTAAGGTCCTATTTAAATTTTTCATGCTTGAATGTTTAAATGATTGAGCATTTGAGCATTTGAGCATTTGAGCATTTGAGCATTTGAGCATTTAAAGCAATCCAAATAATTTGTGATTGCAAAATCATTGAAATGTTATACTATAACAATATTCAAAAATCAGTGTTTCGGGCCAACACATGTCTTTCCATAAGAACTTAATTACCATTTCAATATTTTCGATCATTGCACCTACCGTTTTTGCAGATGAAATTAAACAAACAACACAACTAGAAACCATTCAATTACAGGCACATCCATTGGTTCAGTCTGCAGCAGATTTTTCTGTTGCTGATCATGTGATTGATGAATCAGATTTGAAACAGCGTGCCACAACCATTGGCGATGCATTAGCAGACGAGTTAAGTGTTTATTCAAATCAGTTTGGCACTGGCGCGAGTCGTCCTGTGATTCGTGGTCAAGATGGACCACGTGTTAAAGTGTTGCAACATGCGTCAGAAACAGCGGATGTATCGACCTTGTCGCCTGACCATGCTGTGACGGTTGATCCGATTTTAGCTAAACAAGTAGAAGTCATTCGTGGGCCATCAACCTTACTTTATAGTGCAGGCAATGTAGGTGGTTTGGTCAATGTGACGGATCAAAAAATTCCAACTCAAATGCCTCAGAACGGTCTAGAAGGTTCAGCAGGTGTTCGTTATAACTCTGGTAATGATCAGAAGTTAGCAAGTGTTGGAGTAACGGCTGGGGTGGGTGAAAATTTTGCATTGCGCGTTGAGGGTTCTAAGCATAAAGCCAATGACTATATTGCTCCAAATTACTTCGTTGAGCATGCTCACGATGATCACTCACATTTTGAAAAAGAAAGAAGAGTGGGTAATACCTTTTCCGAAGGTCAAACGGTCAATGTGGGGGGGGCTTGGATTCATGATCGTGGATTTGTAGGCTTATCTTATAGTAATCGTCAGGATCAATATGGTTTGCCCGGGCATAGCCATGAATCACATGGTTGTGAATTGTATGGGGATCATTTCCATTGTCCAAAACCTGATGTAGCGCATGATCATGAACATGAATCAGCAGCAGGGCCATGGGTCGATTTAAAGTCAGAACGTTATGATTTACGCACTGAACTGAATCAACCTTTTAAAGGTTTTGAGAAACTTCGGGCTCATGCAAGTTTTACCGATTATGAACATGATGAGCTTGAAGAAAGCGAAGTCGTGAGTAATTTTAAGAGCAAGGGCTATGATGGTCGTTTAGAGTTGGTACATGTGCCTGTTGCAGGTTGGGAAGGTGTCATCGGCACCCAAATCTCACAACAAAAAATTAAATTATCTGCGCCAGAAGGTCATGCACATGAAGACGTAGATCATGAAGGGCATGACCATGCTGACCACGATCATGCTGGTCATAGCCATGATGTATTTATGGCAGATACCAACACACAGAAATATAGCCTGTTTGCATTAGAGCACAAACAAATCGGTGATGTGCATATGGAGTTGGGTGCACGCGTGGACCATCAAAAAATTGATGTCGACTCTTCACAAAAGGATTATTCGGGAACAGCAGTTTCTGCTTCTGCCGCAGCCAATTGGGAGTTTGCGCCAAACTATAAATTATCAATTGTGGGATCTCATCAACAGCGGTTACCACTTGCTCAAGAGCTCTATGCAGATGGCTTGCATTTTGCCACCAATACCTATGAATTAGGTAATGATCAACTCGATAAAGAAACTTCAAATAATATTGAGCTTGGACTGCATTATGAAGGTGATAAACTCGATTATCATGCTCATATTTATCACAACTGGTTTGATGATTATATTTATGGGGCAACGATTGCTCAGTTACCCAATAGTAATTTAAGAGGCGTAGGATATACGCAAGATAAAGCAAAATTTTATGGTGCTGAAGCACAGGTAGGTTATGCATTTAATGACCAATATAAAATGAGTATGTTTGGTGATTATGTACGTGGAAAAATTGAAAGTGAAAATGCACCACGTATCCCAAGTGGGCGCTTAGGCACAAAATTTGAAGCCGATTTTGCAGATGGTTGGTCAGGTTCGGCTGAGTATTATCATGTGTTTAATCAAGACAAGATTGCCAGTTATGAAACAGAGACTCAAGGTTATAATATGGTCAATGTCGGTGTGTCGTATGCAGGTCAAATCAATGCTCGTAATGATTACCGCGTGTTCTTAAATGCCAATAACTTACTTGATGATCAAGTCTATTCACATGCATCCTTCTTATCGAACATTCCACAAATGGGTCGTAACTTTAGTGTCGGCATTGATTTTGGTTTTTAATCCAAAATACATTATGAAAATTGCAGGTGGTTTAAACAGAAATTCTCTTGAAAAATAAAACAATAAAACCTAGTCTGACCCTATCGGACTAGGTTTTTTGTTATGCGTATTTTTCAGCGAATTCATCAAAAATTGAATTGGTCAGGTCGACAGTACTTTGCCCTCATTCTAGGAATGGTGGCGCTCGGGTATATTTCTTCTGCGATTTATCATATCTATAAACCTTTACCTGAGGGCTTGGATTACACGGGTAAATTACGCCATGCCAAAGTTCAGTTTTTGGCGGATCAAACTTATTTGGATGCACAAGGCAAGCAACAACAAGAGCATCACATTTTTAATCAAATTCTCAAACTGATTGATGAAGCACAGACCACCATTGTGTTGGATATGTTCTTATTCAATGATGAAGTGGGTTCATCGAAAATTTCACATGACAAATTGACTCAGAATTTAACTGAGGCTTTGATCGTTAAAAAACGCATCACGCCACAGATTGAAATTAAGGTGATTACCGATGCGATCAATTCTGTCTATGGTGGTATTGCGCCAGAGCATTATCGACAGTTGCGTCAGGCAGGAATTGAAGTCATTGAAACGGATTTAACGCCATTACGTGCCTCGAATCCAATGTGGTCAGGTTTCTGGTATCTCTGTTGTCAGGGCATTTCGAATAATGCTGAAAAGGGATGGCTGCCCAATCCTTTTGGTGATGAAAAAATCACCATTCGAAGTTATCTTTCATTATTTAACTTCAAAGCCAACCATCGAAAAACTGTGGTGGTGGATACGCTCGAAGGGTGGAAAACATTGGTCACCTCAATGAATCCGCATGATGGCAGCTCGCATCATTCGAATGTTGCTGTAATGGTCACAGGCAATACAGCCATTGATGTGCTTATAACGGAGCAAGCAGTGGGGCGTATGTCGAAAGGTGATATTCCTGTGGTCATTGTAGGAGAGTTTGAAGAGGCAAAACAATTCCCTCAGGCTCAAGTGCTCACAGAAAAAGCCATTCTAGATGCAACTTTGAAATTGATTGAAACAGCGAAATCTGGCGAAAATATTCATCTCGCCATGTTTTATTTGTCCGAGCGAAATATCGTAAAAGGATTGATTTCAGCGAAACAACGTGGCGTGAATGTGAAGGTTTTACTTGATCCGAACAAAGATGCTTTTGGTCGTGAGAAAAATGGGATTCCCAATCGACAAGTCGCATCAGAATTGAATGATGCGGGTGTGCAAGTCCGTTGGTGCAATACGCAAGATGAGCAATGCCATAGTAAAATGATCATAAAATCAAATGCTCAGCAGTCTGAGATGATTTTAGGGTCTGCAAACTTTACTGCACGTAATCTTAAGAACTACAACTTAGAGACCAATATTCGTGTGGTTGGGAATGCTTCAGCAGATGTGTTTAAAGATGCTCAAAAGTATTTCAATACAGCGTGGTCTAATCTGGATGGTAAAAATATGAGTGTGGATTATGCGCAATATGCCGATGAGTCTAAGCTGAAATATGGACTGTATCGCTTGATGGAGTGGAGCGGTCTGTCGACTTTTTAATGAAGCTAAAATTTAATCTCTCCCTAACCCTCTCCTAAAAGGAGAGGGAATGAGAAGTATGGATTAAGGAACTGGATTCGGTGGAATGATTTGATCTAAATCCTTATCAGTCATATTGTCCAATTCTTTAATATCCGTTTGGATCTTCCATTTCGTTTCATCTTCCACTGGTTGAGGTAAACGCGCTTCAAGCCAATCGCAGACCACATCCGGTGGAAAATCTGGATGGTTGCATTGAATCACCCAAGACAGAAATTGTTTTGCTTCGCCATTCATATACGGCGGCGGAGATACAGGTAAAAACTGTGTCGGTAGGCGTTCATTTTTAGAAATGTAATTGAGTACATGCCCTAATTCTTGAACGGTTTGCCATGCCAATGGATGATCAACATTAATTTGAAATTTAAACCACCACGCTTCTTTTCCATCTGTGCCATAAGCATCAATAAGTGATTCTTTTACACTAGGAACTTTGCAAAAAAACTGATGTAAACGATCAAAACTCAAATCTGACACGATTTCGAATCCAGCAATTTAAAAAAAAATCATATTAGCAGATGGATCTCAGGACTGAAGTAGGCAAAACGATTAAAATGTCTTAAATACTACATTTGAGTGTTTTTTATCCAAAACTCATCCATACTTTATCTATAATTTTATATTATCTTAAAGCGACGTGAATGATCGTTTAGAAAAAAGATTCGTTTAGCTTTGATCTATTGCATCGCTGAAATCGTATCGTATACAGAGTACAGCAGACAGAGTACAGCAGACAGAGCACCGCAGAGGTAAAGCCATGAAACAGGTTGATTTTTTGAATATTACTGTACGTTTAAAAGTGGCTTTCCTCGCGACGGGTTTCATGATGGTAGCTGAAGTGTGGGCAACACCTCATATTGGGCAAACGGGTTTGGCTCAACGACAAGCACCTGCTCAATACCATCAGTCTTCGAATCAATTTGCACATCCGTCAAATCAATATTCGCGCTACGGCTATACCACGTATAAAGGTTATGCTGATGCGTATGGTACGCCGTTACCACAACAATATTATCCAATACGGCCTTATGGTAATCAGCGCCCATCTCGCCCGCCTCACGGATACCCACATGGTTATGCAAATAATAATTATCCAAACAATCATTATCCAAACCATGGCTATCCACAAAATCGTCCTGATCCAGTCTATCCACAGCAAAATGGTGTGACGATTATTTACAACCATTCGTTTCCAACACAAACGGAATATCGAACTGAAAGCCATGGTTTTGTAAATGGGAATGGTACGATTGAAAGTTCAAGTTATACCTTAATCTCGGATTGGCAGCGCTACAATTTGCCTGCACCCAATATAGGGATGCATTGGATTTTCCAAAATGGACGTTATTTGCAAGTGCCAAATCATCGCTAATGGAGAACGCATTATTCCTTTTTAACGCTTTGGCTCAAATTGGTGTATTTGGACGATATTCAAAATATTCATGTTCCCTTGGGTATCATGACGAATTACCGATGATAGTTGATTAATTCAACCTCAATCGTTGATTTTTAATGATGCATTAAGAGCAGTGAAAATTCACTTATGCCAATTCATCATCTTCAGGACGAGGGGTTTGACCTTCTGGAAGTGGTTTCTCAGAATGTTTATCACGGATGACAGATGGGAAAGTCCAAGATGCGTAACGAACCACCAATATTGCAACAGCCATGATTAGAATAGACCCTGTAATAATGACCAAATCCATATCGGCTTTATGGTCATGTTGAATGTCTGAAATTAATAGACGAGTCAGGGCTGTGATTGCAATATAAATCAAGAAACGCACCGGCATGTGATTGGTTTTGAAATAAATACCAACCATTGCACCCAATTCCAAATAGATGAATAACAATAAAATATCATCAATAGTGGCGTATTGTTTGACGGTTAAGATATCCAAAACGGTATGCCCTGCTGACCAGATCACCATACAGCCGATAATGAAGAGTGCAACATAGTGGAAACTTTCTACAGCGATATTTCCAAAGCGATCGAGGAGGGACTCTAATTTTTCAAATCGGAGCTCTTTGTTCATTTTTATATTTTCCTATATTGGTCAATTTGCTAATTTTATAGCATGCAAATTTCATGCGCATGACTACAAAAAGATACTTAAATGAATGAAAAATTTAATTTTTTGTATTTTTTTTATGCAAAACTGATGTACTGTATTTAGAGTCATTTAACGACGAAGGGAAAATTATGTTAGATAAAATTCAAACAAAAATTGACACACTTCAACAAGGCAAAAAGCTCATTCTTGGTTCTGGGATTCAGGCCGATGAGATGAAAAAAATCATTGCTTTATGTGAGTCTCTGGAATCTTCAGGGCAGATCAAAATCGTGAAATTAAATAAAGATGCACCAAGCCTTATTGTGCAAAAGCAATAGCGGTAGTAAAGTTAAAAAAGCGCCTGAATTCAGGCGCTTTTTGATTTAGATGGATATTGAAGAAATCAGCAATTCAAGACTGATTCGTGAATTAAGACTGATTCGTGAAGTACTCTGCACTGAAATTCATCACCGTTTCAGAGCTTGCTTTAATACGAGCTAAACGCGTATTCAATTCTGGCAAGATGCGCTGAATGAAATAAGCAGCCAAAGACACTTTGTTTTGATAGAACTCGCCTTGTTTTTCATTTGCAGCTGTTGCGATTTTAGCAAACATATAAGAGAAGCTGAGTAAGCCGACTGCATGTAGATAATCTACAGCTGCCGCATTTGCATAATCGCCATTCTCACGTGCACGCTCTAATACTGTTTGCGTGATCGATTCAAGTTCAGTCGCAGCATCCAATGTGGCATCTTTAATGAAATTCAGTTCAGCGCTCATTTCATTGGCAAAATCACGAATTTCCGCAATGTATTCTGCAATGAATTCACCATTACATTTAATGGTTTTACGACCGATCAAATCTTGAGATTGAACGCCGTTGGTGCCTTCATAAATTTGAGAAATACGTAGATCGCGGATACATTGTTCCATACCCCATTCACGGATATAGCCATGACCACCAAAGACCATTTGTGCATCAAGCGTTGCATTAAATGCGGTATCGGTTAAATAGGCTTTCGCGATTGGAGTCAATAGGGCAACACGATTATTGGCTTTGGCTACAGCTTCAGGATCTGTTGAAAACTTAGTAATGTCTAACTGCTGACCCACATATACGGCAAATGCACGAGAGGCTTCATTATTTGCACGAACATTTAACAACATGCGGCGGACATCACCATGGACAAGAATGCTGTCAGCTGGTTTCTCAGGCGATTGAATACCTGTTGCGCTACGACCTTGTAAACGATCTGTCGCATATTGTGCAGCATTTTGATAAGCGTATTCAGATGCACCTAAGCCTTGGATTCCCATCGATAAACGCTCGTAGTTCATCATGACGAACATCGCGGCTAAGCCTTCATTTTCCTTACCAACTAGGTAGCCTTTTGCAGCATCAAAGTTCATGACACACGTTGCAGAAGCTTTAATCCCCATTTTGTGTTCGATTGAACCTGGACCAGCGGTATTGCGTTCACCCAAAGAGCCATCTGGATTGACAATGAATTTAGGAACGATGAACAAAGAGATACCACGTGAGCCTGCAGGTGCATCAGGAGTTTTCGCGAGCACTAAGTGAATGATGTTTTCAGCAAGATCGTGATCACCACCCGTGATGAAGATTTTAGTACCCGTGATGTTATAAGTACCATCAGCATTTGGCTCAGCTTTGGTCTTAATAATGCCTAAGTCAGTACCTGCATGTGGTTCTGTTAAGCACATGGTACCTGACCATTCACCTGAATAAATTTTCGGTAAATAGGTTTCTTTTTGTTCTTGAGATGCATAGCTGTTTAAAGCCATACCAGCACCGACAGAAAGCAATGGATAGAGCATGAAGGATGGGTTGGTTGCAAATAACATTTCATCTGCAAGCACAGTCAGCATTTTTGGCATGGCTTGACCGCCCCATTCTTCATCGGCACCTAAACCAATCCAACCGCCTTCTGCATATTGTTGGAATGCTTGTTTAAAGCCAGCAGGCGTAGTGACGGCACCATTGCTATAGGTTGCACCTTCTTCATCGCCAGTACGGTTCAGTGGAAGCGTCACGTTTTGAGCAAACTTTGCCATTTCTTCTAGAATGGCTTCTGCTGTTGCAGCATCGACGTGTGCAAGATTTTCATTCGATTGCCAAAATTGTTCAGCTTTAAATACATCATTTAAGATGAATTTCATGTCAGCAAGAGGCGCATTATAGATTGGCATTTTTGATCACCTTTTTTTGTTTAATCTGTTTTGAATATTTAGAGTCTACCGAAGCATAGCAAGTCTTGTTAGACGACTAAAGGTTAAGATTTTGAATTTATTCTTGATCAACTTAAATTGATAAGCATCATTTAAGCGAGACAACGATCTTGGAAAGATCATAAAGAAAAAGGACTGCCAAATCATTGACCGTCCTTTTTCTTCTTATTCATTTTGACATATGATTTTAGAATGCAAAATGTTCTGCATCTAAGCTCATCAACGGCTCTAAGCCACCGCTGATCACATCTACATGTGAACGAACACGTGGTAAAATTTTCTTGAAGTAAAATTGTGCAGTTTTCACTTTTGCATTGTAGAAATCAACTTCAGTTGTACCTTCAGCAAGTTTTTGCTGAGCCACAATTGCCATACGCGCCCATTGGTAAGCAAGCGTTACATAACCAGAGAAGTAGAGGTAATCTACTGCAGCAGCACCTACTTCATCAGGATTTTGCATTGCGCGCATACCGATTTGCATCGTTAAGTCGCCCCATTCTTTGTTCAATGCAGCCAATGGTTCAACGAATTCTTTCATTGCTGCATTGTCTTTGTTTGCTTCATTGAATTTGTGAATGATTTTAGTGAAATCTTTTAGCATCGCACCTTGAGTTTGTAGGACTTTACGACCTAACAAATCCAGTGCTTGAATTTCAGTTGTCCCTTCGTATAAGCAAGCAATACGTGTATCACGTACAATTTGCTCCATACCATGTTCTGAAATAAAGCCGTGTCCACCGAAGACTTGCACGCCATGTTTCGCAGCTTCAGAACCTGCTTCGGTTAAGAATGCTTTTGCGATTGGTGTAAGCAATGACAAGATGTTGTCAGCGAATTTACGCTCTTCTTCAGTCGCAGCTTGTTCAACGATGTCTGCATAATGCGCTAGATCATAAACTAGGGCACGACCGCCTTCAGCAAATGCTTTTTGCGTTAAAAGCATATTACGAACAGCAGGGTGGACGATAATTGGATCAGCCTCTTTTTCTGGTGCTTTAGGGCCAGAAAGTGAACGCATTGCTAAACGATCTTTTGCATAAGCCAAAGCACCTTGGAAAGATGATTCAGAAGCAGAAAGACCTTGAACAGCAGTACCAATACGTGCGGTGTTCATAAAGGTAAACATGGCATTTAGACCACGGTTTTCAGGTCCAATCAGGTAACCTGTAGCACGATCAAAGTTAATCACACAGGTCGCATTACCGTGAATCCCCATTTTGTGTTCAATCGAACCACAACGAACCGCGTTACGCTCGCCAACTTCACCGTCAGCAGTCAGGTTGAATTTTGGTACGATAAACAGTGAAATACCTTTGGTACCTTTTGGAGCGCCTGGAAGACGCGCAAGAACGATGTGGATAATGTTATCCGCCATATCATGCTCACCCGCAGAGATGAAAATTTTCTCACCAGAAATTGCGAAGCTACCATCAGCATTCGGTTCAGCTTTAGTACGGATAATCCCAAGGTCGGAACCTGCATGAGATTCTGTCAAACACATGGTGCCTGTCCACTCGCCTGAAACAAGCTTAGTTAAATAAGTTTCTTTTTGCTCATCCGTACCGTGATGTTCAATCGTACGTACTGCACCGTGCGAAAGACCAGGGTACATACCCCAAGCCCAGTTTGAAGAACCGATCATTTCAGAAATGATGATACCTAAAGAATTTGGTAAACCTTGACCACCATATTGTTCTTCGGCAGCAAGTGAAGGGAAGCCAAGCTCTACATATTTTTTATATGCATCTTTAAAACCAGTTGGAGTCGTGACTACGCCATCTTTCCAAGTACAACCTTCACGGTCGCCGACTTGGTTCAATGGAGATAATTCGTTTTCACAAAAATCGGCAGCAGCTTCTAAGTATTGATCAACCAACTCGCGGCTTACGTTTTCTTGAAATGCAGGAAGGGCTGCATAGTGCTGTTCAGCATTTAATAATTCATGCAAAACGAATTGCATATCACGTAATGGCGCTTTGTATTGTGGCATAGCTTGTTCCTCAATACTGGTTAAACCAGATTTATAATCTTAATAAAAAAGTAGTGTCATCACCGACACCTTTTGTTCTACTACATCGTGCAATATCTTATGGCGCTGTACAAGATTTAAAGATTGTTTCTACGTGACTGTAAAGTCAAAGAAAAAATCAAAAAAAATGCTAAGTGCTTTGAGTATATAGCTTTTTATATCATATAAAGTGAAACAAATTGTCAGATACGTAAAAAAATATGTCCATAAAAAAAGACACCGCAGTGTCTTTTTATAACTTATTCAAATTATGCAGTTTTTATCGCTTGAGCCTTCTGAGGCATTTTAGGTTGGAAGCGTACATGGCACTGACCATTCATTGTCTTTTCACCCATTTTAACTTGAACGGCTTTACCATGCGTTTGACCAACACAAGCTTGTGCAATGGCTTGTTGCTGTGCTTGGCGCTTTGCTAAACGGTGTGCATATTGTTGAGTAAGTTCCGCACGTTTAGCATCAGTAAGCGGTTCACCACGCTTAAATTCGCCTTTAGCCATAGGACCTTTAACATCACCACGCATTGGACGATGTTCATCACGCATACCGCGGAAGTCACCACGTGCTTGTTTAGCGTCTTTACGATCTACTTTGAATTGGATGACACAGGTACCATCTATCGTTTTTTCACCCACTTTGACTTGTACAGTTTGACCTGCATTTTTGCCTTCGCAAGCTTTCTGTGCTTGTTCAAAGAATGCTTTGCGTTCAGCCATACGCGCTTGATGCTTCTCACGCATTTCAGGTGACATGCGATTTTCATGATGTTTTTTAAATTGTTTAGTGTCTTGAGGTGCTGTCGCAGTTGTTGTTTGGCATGCGGTTAATATGCCCATGCTCAATAGGCTCGCTGAAACGAGTACAACTTTGTTCATTGCTTTCATTATGATTATCCCCTTGGGTGCAAGTGTTGATTCATTGGATAAAGAATAAGTAATAATGATGAAGAAACAATGAAGAGTTTTTTGAGTGACTGTTCTATACAATACTGAAATGCGAAGAAAAATGAGAGATCCAATTTGAATATACGCCGAGTTCCAATCGCACTGCGCTTATTCCTGACCGTATTATTAACGACGTTGTTAATTACTACCGTGAGTCTAGGTGTATTGCATTGGACCATGCAGAAAAACTTTACCAAATACGTGGCAGATGTTGAGATGCAAAAACTCGACTATCTGATTGATAATTTGGCTGGCGTTTATGGCGTATATCAAGATTGGGGGAATGCAGTTCAAGCGCAAATTTTGCAAATTGAAGGTGAGGCTGCTGCCGATGATTATGACCGACTGTCACGTTGGTGGTTACGCCGTCAATATGATATTGCATTGCAACAGCGCTATTTTAAAGAACATACATTGATGCGTGAACTCGATTCACAACGTCCACAAAGCATGAACTCAGATGACCTTAAGGTTTTAGAAGACAATTTACCTTCGCAATATCAACCTTTTGAAGGCTTAAAGTTCCCACTGAGTTCGAATCAAAATCAGTTTAGATCGTCAGAGCAAAATAAAAATAACAACACGGTGAATTCAAGTATACGGACTTCAGAACAACAGCACGGTAAGAAGCTTTTTATTTCGATGGCAGATCATTTGGGGTTAAGTTCACGTTTGTCTTTATATGATGCTAAACAACAATTTATATTGGGTGAGCCTTCAGAAAACCCAGTGTCCTATCGTCCAATTATGGTGGATGGTACTACTGTGGGCTATTTAGGATTAAGACCTGTTTTGGATCAAGATGATGCACTCAGCATTAATTTCTTTAGTAATCAGAAACGCTATTTATTTCTGATTTATATCCTGACCTTAATCACCAGCTTGGTTGCTGCATTATTATTAGCGACTTATTTTAGAAAGCCAATTCGACGACTTTTGGATGCGACGCGTGAACTGACCAAAGGCAATTATCAGCATCAGATGAAAGTGAATCGCAATGATGAATTAGGTGATTTATCAAATGAAATCAATCAACTAGCCGTTATTCTTGAACGGCATGAAAATTCACGTCGTCAATGGGTTGCAGATACATCGCATGAGTTGAAAACGCCCTTGGCTGTGTTGCAAGCGCAAATTGAAGCGATGCAAGATGGGATTCGCAAGCCCACACCTGAACATTTTGCTTCAATGCTCGCTCAGGTATCAAGCTTGAAAAAACTCACACAGGATTTGGCAGATTTGGCTCAGGCAGAAGCACAACAGCTCAAATTCTATTTTACTGAAGTTGATCCTTGGTCAGTCATCTTACAAGAAGTTGAAAACTTTAAACCGAAGTTTGAACAAGCCAATTTGAATATTTCAATCCAGGGTCAAGGTACAGATTTACAATTAGATGTAGATCGTTTTAAACAAATTATAGTTAATTTGCTGAGTAATAGTATTCGTTATACTGAAGCGGGTGGCGAGGTTCAGATTCATACGCTAGAAGATGAAAATTCATGGTCAGTGATTGTAGACGATAGTCCTTTAGGGATGACTGACGAGCAATTGAATCATTTAGGTGAAAGATTCTATCGAGTGGATGATTCACGTACGAGAAGTACAGGTGGTACAGGGCTTGGACTAGCTTTATCGGGTAAAATTGCGCAAGGCTTAAGCGGTAAATTAAGTTTTGATCATTCACCATTGGGTGGTTTGCGATGCAAATTGACCTTTCCAAAACAAACCAAAGCATAAAGGGAAAAGATATGAAGCATGTAATGCTGGTTGAAGATGAAGTTGAACTTGCACAATTGGTGCGAGATTATCTAGAAGCGGCTGGCTTTGAAGTCAGCATGTTTCATGATGGTCAAGAAGCTTATGAGAGTTTCCAGCAACGTAAACCAAGTTTGATGATTTTGGATCTAATGGTTCCTCGTATGGATGGTCTCACGATTTGCCGTAAAGTTCGAGAACAGTCAGATTTACCGATTATTATGGTGACTGCACGTACTGAGGAAATTGATCGTATACTTGGTTTGAACATGGGTGCAGATGACTATTTGTGTAAACCTTTTAGTCCTAAAGAGTTGGTCGCACGTGTTCAAGCTGTTTTACGCCGTTTAGATCGTAAGGCTGAACCTGAAGATAATAATTTATTCCGCATGGACAAAGGTCAACAACGTGTTTGGTATCAACAAAAGTCGTTAAATTTGACACCAACAGAGTTTCGTCTTTTAGAGCTGTTTTTAGAACATGTCGGTCAAGTGTATTCACGTGCTCAATTGCTGGATCATATTAATCCTGACAGTTTTGAAGTTGCGGACCGTGTGATTGATAGTCACATTAAAAATTTACGCCGTAAGATTTCAGATGCTGCTGAAACAGGAAACCGCCATGAGTGGGTTCAGGCGGTGTATGGTGTAGGGTATCGCTTTGAGTATCCAGAAGATTGATTGAACTGAATTGAAAGCGGGTCGAAGACGATCCGCTTTTTGTTTTGATTCATTGTATCGTTCACCTGTTCATGCTGTATACCAAGCTCAATCAATCAGTTAGTTTAGTTATATTAATGCATAATTATAATAAGTATTTGTTTTATAATGATAAGATGAGTATTGGGTGATCTAAAATGGAAATAGACCATATCTTTATATGCACGGAATATGGTGCACCTGAAGCTGAAATTCTGAAGAAATTTGGTTTAAGAGAGGGTTCTTCAAATAGACATTTGGGACAAGGGACGAGAAATCGTAGATTCTTTTTTAGAAACTTTTTCATAGAATTACTTTGTGTAGAAAACTTAGAAGAAGTCAAAAATAAAATCACAGCACCGACGAGGCTTTATGAAAGACTAAGACCTAAGAATAAGGATGTTTCACCTTTTGGAATTTGTTTTAGACCAGAAATTCCCATGGAGAGCTCGCCCAAATTTACGAGTTGGCATTATAAGCCTGCGTACTTACCTTCTGATTTATTCATAGAAATTGCTAAAAATACGATGCTGTCTGAACCTATGTGGTTTTTTATTGCTTTTGGTTCAAGACCAGACAGTAATTCCTACACAAATAGAGAGCCTTTAAGGCATACGAAAAAGGTATCTGAAGTTACAGCTATTCAGGTGACAGTACCAAATTTAGAGAAAAACTTTACCCTATTTGAGCACCAAGAAATTAGTAGACTTAAGGTTGTTGATGGAGAGGAACATCTTATGGAAATTATCTTTGATAATGCAAAACAAGGATGTGCTTATGACTTTAGACCGACGCTACCTCTTATTTTCATATATTAATTCAAAAATTTAGTAAGTACTTAAACATTCTAAAACAACAATAGGTTGAAGTTAGCTTTAAAGATTTTAATATGACCAACTGCATTATCAAAATCTATCCATCAGGAACCGAGATAGAATAATAATGATATTTTACTTAACGATTTAATAAAGCATTTAATTTATTTTTTATATTTTCTGCGATGCTTAAGTCAAATCCATCCACAAGAAACCGACTAATCGAACCTTCTATGAGTGTGTAAATCAGCTCAGACATGTCTTCTTGATCAGCGATCTTACAATGCTTTGCGATGAGATCTTTAATCCATTGTTTATGCTGTTGAGCAATTTGAATCAAATTTTCTTCAGTCGAATTGGATTCAGCAACAGCTCGCACAAATAGACAACCTTTGAAATCATCCTGTCTAAACCATTCAATATGCCACTCAAATATTTTATTCAGTGCATCAATACCTCCTGCCATTCCAATATAGTCAAATAAGCTTTGCTTGAATTTTTCATCTCGAGCTTTCAGCACAGATTCGACCAGCTGATTCTTATTTTTGTAATAAGCATACAGGGTAGTCTTAGAACAGCCTGATTCATCTCGAATTAAATCGACGCCCACAGCTCCGAAGCTCTGTTCATTAAATAGTTCTTCTGCGGTATTCAATATCTTTATAGCTGATTTAGACATTAAACAACTCCTGAATAGTACAGATCTGTACTATTTTTGATTTTATCGTTATGATGATTGAAAAACAATAGCGTCAAAAGGTCTTTTCATGTTTTCGATTTTAGAAGGTAAAGAAAAATTAGCCGCTTTTCCTACAGCGAGTGAAGTGTTGAGAAGTCTGCTCGGTGGCAGCCTGAGCATTTTTATGCTGTTAAGTTTAGGACATTGGACAGGTCACTTATACATCATGGCACCTTTTGGCGCGACTTGTGTATTACTCTATGCAGTATCACAATCACCTTTGGCTCAACCTAGAAATATCATTTTTGGACATTTTATTTCAGCTTTAGTTGGCTTAATTTTTGTGCATTTCTTTACGATCTCTCATCTGTCAATCGCGTTGTCGGTAGGCTGTGCTATTGCTTTGATGCAGATGTTAAAGTGCGTTCATCCACCTGCGGGTGCAAATCCGCTCGTCATTTTACTCACAGCAAAGCAAATGACCTATGACTGGAGTTTTCTCATTTTCCCTGTGCTTTTAGGTTCGATTGCTCTGGTGCTGATCGCCTATGTTATGAATAATTTCAACTCAGAAAAGAAATGGCCCTTGTATGGTTTAGGGCTGAAAAAAACGAAATAAACATTACGATCTCATTTGCTTAAGTAGAGGCAATCCATGTCCTTTAGGCAGATTTTAAGCACGATCAGTTTAACTACTTTTTAGAATCTCAATGCGTTGTCGATCCGCTTTGTTTAATCCTGAAACCACCAAATCATATGAACTTTGAATCAATTCCTTGATCAGATCACGCTCTATGGTTTGATCCTCATAGATGGAAATCCAATGCCTTTTATTCATATGGTATCCAGTACGGATAAAAGGATAAATGTCGCGAAGCATTTCGCCATGCGTTGGATCAACTTTGAGGTTAATGATTGCAATCTCATTCAATGTAAATGTCATGAGATAAATTTTATTCATCACTTTATAGACATCACATTCAGGCATGAAAGGCTGAGAACATTCGGATGCCGTCAGTTGATTGGCATATGTCGAGGCAATGTGATGTAAATCAAGCGTCATAAAATTCTTAATCTAAGGAAATATCTGAATTGGTGTGCCGTTATCGACCAATAACCAGATTTCATCCATATCAGTATTTTTAACGGCAACACAACCCCAAGTCCAGTCACTACGTGGAAAATAATCCATGAGAGAGGGCAGTTTATTCACCTGTGAGGTGGTTGCAGAACCATGAATCATGATGTCACCACCAGGTGAAACACCTAGAGCTGCTGCCTTGGCTTTATCCTTTTCATTGGGATAAGAGATATGCAGAGACTTATAAAATGCACTTAGCGGATTTCGCCAATCAATAAAATAGCGTCCCTCAGGGGTTTTGCCATCACCTTCTTGAACCTTATGTCCTGTCGGTGCAAAACCTAAACGCATATGATAGGTCTTAATCACTTGATCATTATGCTTCAATTCTAAAATACGACGCGCCTTGTAAACATGAACTTCATTGATGGGTGTATTCGAACGGATTTGATCAATGCTGTTCTGATCTAAAGGTTTAGCATGAATGACATCGGTACTTGGCAGATATTGATTATATTTTGCATAAGCAACATAACCACCAATGAAAATGGCAATCAGCGCCCCGATCAAAATAACGGATTTGGTTAAAGTCATGAGTTTTATAATTCTAAGTGGTATTTATAAGTATTCAGTTGTTCTGATTTAAAATTATTCTAATTTAAAACAGTGTTCAGAAAGATTCGTTAATCCCAACACCATTTATACTCAATTTAAGGTCTTTAATCAAAAACTGATCTGTGGATAAAGTGTACGATATCCACAGAATAAAAATCATATGCTGATTAAAATGTGTATTTTGCTTATGAAGAGCAACTCACCATCACATCGGGCACATCCGCTGGAAGGGGTGCTAGATCGTCAGCTTTTTCAAGTTCTGGCTGATGAGTGAAAGGTTGCTTCAGCAAGTTAAATAAGCGCTCTACTTCTGAGAAGTCATTGCCTTCAGCCAGCTCAATGGCTTTTTGCATCATATGATTACGCAAAATGTAGCGTGGATTTACGGTCTGCATGATTGCATCAAGTTCTTCAATATTTTGACCATCTCGAATCATTTCATATTGAGTCAAAAATGCTTTAAATTGACGTCGATCCAAACAATCATCTTGAATGGCTTCATAGTCTTTTTGTTGTAAGCGAATAAAGCTCTGGGTGTAATCCAGTTGCTCAGTCTGTAGGATTCTCAGGAATGCCATGGCACAATCAAAACTGTCTTTATGGAAGCTAGGTAGTCCCATTTTTTGACTTAAGCCCATTTTATAATGTTCTAAGAATGTCGGTTCATAATGTTCTAAACATTGAGCCAATTGCTCTTTCCATTCTTCCTTTGACATACCTTGAGGACATAAAGGCACTAAGTTATTCAGCCATTGCCATAAGTTCCAATGTCCAATACTCGGTTGTTGTTGGTAGGTATAACGACCATGGTGATCCGAATGGTTGTTAATCCAATTCGGGCGGAAGCGTTCCATAAAACCGTAAGGACCAAAGTCTAAAGTAGAACCTGTGATATTTAAGTTATCGGTATTCATCACACCGTGAGCAAATCCGACCAGTTGCCATTTGGCAATCATGACAGCTGTATTTTGAATGACTTTTGTTGCAAAACTCAGGAGAGGGGGTTCACTGTCTAAACATTCTGGATAATGCCATTCGATACACTTTTGCGTGAAATCTGGTAATAAATCGGATTGATATTGATTAATCCACTCAAAATGTCCTAAGCGAATGTGGCAATCTGAGGTACGCAACATCATCGCGCCACGCTCTAATTTTTCACGTTGTACCCCTTGATCTGATGAGGTAAATCCAACGGCATTACTCGAAGCGACACCCAGTGCATTGAGCGCATGACCCGCTAAGTATTCACGAATCACAGAGCGTAACACCGCACGACCATCGCCCATACGAGAGTAGGGAGTTGATCCTGCACCTTTTAAATGAAGATCAATGGTTTGGTTATTTTGATCTAAAATTTGCGCGATGAGGAGTCCACGACCATCACCGAGTTGCCCCGCCCATTGTCCAAATTGATGACCCGCATAGACCATCGCCAATGGGGTGAATTCAGCAAAGGTTTTTTGCCCGCTACAAATTTTAACCCATTGTTGCTTATCTTCAGTAGACCATTGCAATTGATCAGCCAAATCTGCATTGAAATGACCTGCTTTAGCACCTTTCAATGGAATGGGCTGTTGCTGATGATAAAGTCTATTTGACAGCGTTGGGTAACGTGAATTGAATTGCATAAACGTAAACAATCATAGGGAGGCTGATTTCACTATAGCAAATTCAATTTTGCTTTTCAGTGATTCATGTAAACTAATCAACAATGAATAGTTTTGCACCATTTATCGTAGATGATCGATGAGGCTCAGCATGATCAGACACTTGATAACTCATCCCTGGAAGTAAGTTAAATGAACCACCATCTTTGAGTTCAGTGAGTAGTTCACCTTCTAAGCAAAATAAAATATGACCTTTTCTGCACCAATGATCGGCCAAATAACCTGCCGAATATTCAACAATCCTGACTCTAATATTATTAAATTGCTGTGTTTTCCAAAGGGCATAACCTTGTTCGCCCAAATGTTTTACTTCTTCTAGATCAGACCATTGAGTCGTACAGAAAGGAATATTGTCGATGAGCATGGTTTTACCTTATTGTTATAGATGAAGAGTAAAGTGAGGCAAAAATAAAAAAAAGCTCCGAAGAGCTTTATTTTTCAGATATTGAATCATCTTCAATTAATGAGAAACTGAAGATTTCTTCAAGTTGCGCATTAATAATTTTAATGTTTGGCGATGATGTGAAAGACGTTGTTCAACCAATTGGAAATCTACTTTAAGTTTATTGTCCATTTGGTGAATCTTTTCAGCAACGGAAGCTTTCTTCGCTTGAATTTCTTGCTCTTTTAACTTCGCCCAATCATTTAAGGTTTGAGAGAAAGCATCATATTCTTGAGCAAAACGAGCTTTAACAGTGCTAATGTCATCATTCATATTTAAGCCGTATACAGCCAAATCTTGTTCTGCATATTTAAACTTCATGGCCAATTCGGCTTTTTTAATATTGAAGCTTGGAATACGACGTAAATTCTTTGCAAGACCAAGTTTAGAACATGTCCAAATCAGCCATTTCGTAGGATCGTACTGCCACCATTTCACCCCATTACGGTAATCGTACTGAAAAATATGGTGATAGTTGTGATAACCCTCGCCCCATGTAGCAATCGCAAGAACGAAGTTGTCACGCGCTGTATTTTCATCTGTATAAGGACGTTTGCCCCACATATGACAGAGCGAGTTAATAAAGAATGTCACATGGTGGCTCAAGATTAGACGAAGTAAACCGCCCAATAACATTACACCCCACATATCACCCACTAACCAACCCACAGAGGTCAAGATGACAGCATGCACTACAATGACTAAAGGAATGTAGTATTTGTCTTGGAACATCACAACCTTGTCAGCGAGAAGGTCGGGAGCATTCTTATAATTTGATTCAGCCGCAGGATAATTGCGAAGCATCCACCCAATGTGCGCGTACCAAAATCCATTATTAATTGAATATGGATCTTTTTCGACATCATCAACATGACGATGATGCGTACGGTGACCAGAAGCCCAGAACAAAATACTGTTTTGAACCGCAAATGTACCCATAATCATTAAGATGATTTTTAAAGGTAATGTTGCTTCATAAGCACGATGTGCCCATAAACGGTGATAGCCAGCAGTAATACCGAGGCTACTAAAACCAAGAAGTACAATTAAACTAATCCACGCACCGGCGCTAAAATCGTGATGGTACGCATACAAAGGAATAGCAATGATTGCGACAATCGGTAAAAACACCAATGCAAAAACTGCGATCCAGTTAATTGGGGCTTTGGGTAGGGGAGCATTCATCTCCAACAGCACTCCTAGAACCTTAGAAGGTATAAATGAAACCTTAATCCATGTAAAAACTAGGGATTAAGACTTCATGATATTAGCACGAGCAAACAAATGTTCACTAGCATTATTGTACAGTTGTATTGTACTAAACAGTAACATAATAAAACATTGGCTAAATTCCTTAAGATGGAACTGATTTTGTCGTGAGCCATTGTAAAAAGTGAGTTAACGATTCTTTGAAAATAGTTGCTGATGAAGCACATCAAATAAAGTTGTAAGATTTAATGTTAAATTAAAAATTTCAATACATTACAGGTATTGCATCATCATTTTGGGGTAGTCGGTGATCAGTCCTTGAATCCCTAAATCACGTAAATGTTTTGCTCGATCAAGTTGATTGACGGTCCAGACACTGACATTTAGATTTGCAGATCGTGTTGCATGAATGATCTCATCTGTTGCAAGTTGATTCATCCAACCGATTTGGCAACATTCAAGTTCAAGTGCTTGATCAATGGCTTGATATTGAATGTCAGTTTCAATGAGCAAACCACGTTTAAATTGAGAGCGCTGATTTTTTAAAGCTTGATGGATTTTGGGGTCAAAGCTGGTAATCACCGCAGAGTGTTCAAAGCCTTTGAGTTGCTGTTCTAGGCTCAGTGTGATTTTCTCAGCATCTGCTTGAGATTTAACGGCTTTCACTTCAACTTCGATATGTTCAAAGTTTTGGATCAGAGTCAGGGTCTGACCCAGCAGAGGCGTGCCTTCGATATTGTTCCAATCTGACCACGTCACAGCATGGTTGTACGCATGGAGATCTGCACGGCTACATTCATATACATGTTTTTGCTGACCTGAAGTGCGTACAAAATCATCATCATGCATGATAATCAAAGCATCGTCTTTGAGTTGACGAACATCAAACTCAACGGCGCGAATCCCTAATTTTTGAATATATTGAAATCCACCGAGGGTATTTTCAGGTGCTTCCCCACGCGCACCACGATGACCAATAATTTGCATACAACACCCCGATTTGACAGGGTGATCATAGCGCTGATTTATGAAGGAAATATGATGGTTTTAGATTATATTTTTAATCAATAAGGATCGTTATAACGACAAAGTCGATCATCTATGAATAAATTTTCTCAAAGCTTAAATCGTATCGTTAATATTCTTCTGCCAGAGCACTTCAGAACCACCTTCAGCACGTTGTAAAGTCCGCGAGGCAACAAATAACCAATCCGATAAACGGTTTAAAAGTTGAAGTGATGTGGCTTGAATATTTTGATCTCGAGCATGAACAGTCATTAAGCTACGTTCTGCACGGCGACAGACTGAACGTGCTTGATGCGCATAGCTACATGCTAAAGAACCCGCAGGTAATATAAAGTCTTTAAGCATCGGTAAAGCTTCGTTCATTTGATCAATTTCATTTTCGAGAAATTCAACTGAAATAGGCAAGACCATGTTGTAGTTAGGAATACAAACTTCACCGCCTAAATCAAATAACCAGTGTTGAATCAGGCTGAGTGATTTGTCCCATTTGGCTTTATCTTCAATAGAACTCACAGCAATTTGTGAACGTAAAATCCCGATGCAAGAATTCAGCTCGTCCACATCACCGAGTGCATGGATACGAAGATCATCTTTAGGCACACGTGAACCATCGCCTAGACCTGTTGTGCCTGAGTCGCCTGTACGGGTATAAATTTTACTTAAACGGTGTCCCATGATTTGTCCTTATCATTCGTTCAATTTAAAAAGCTAATGTGATTCACATTAGCTTGTAAATGTTAAAACTAGTATTTAAATGTCACGCCTGTTGAAGCAAGTCGACCACCATTGACGTAATAAACTCCGTCAAAGCTACCATCGTACGCAGCCTTGTATTTCACATCGCCTACGTTTTGGATGTTACTAAACAGCTTAATATTCGGGTTGATGTTCCAATAACCGTGTAGATCTACCGTGGCATAGCCTGAAGTGGTTTCACTGGTTGACCAGTCTTTCGCTTTCGATTTAGCAATTAATGATGTACTTAAGCCATAGCTTTCATTTTGTAAGCCTATTGTAAATGTCAATGTTTGGCGAGGGCGACGAAGTAAGTCAGTGTCCTTGATCTCGTTGGTCGCTTTAATATAGTGGTAGCCAGCTTGTAAGAAGTAATCATCTATTTGCCATTTTGCCAAAGCTTCAGCCCCTTGCATGCGCGCTTTAGAAATATTATCCAATCCCCAAGGTGCAGTGTCGGCATAATCAATCAAGTGGTCGATATCGGTATGATAAAGTGACGCACCATATTTGAATTGATCATTCAGTTGGTGATCAAAGCCGATTTCATAGGACTGACTTTCTTCAGGCTTTAAATTTGGATTAGCAGATGAGCCATAGTATAAGTCATTTACAGTGGGGGCTTTGAAGGCTGTGCCTACATTGGCGTAAACACTAAAGTTGGGTTGGAACTGATAACGTAAACCCATTTGACCGACTGTGTGTGAACCAAATTTTTCATTATCTTCAACACGAATCCCGAGCTGAGTATTTACACGGTCAGACTCATATTGATGTTGTAGATAATATCCTGTGGTATCTAAATCTTGATGAAATGAACCCGTTGTTTTTTGGGTATCAGTTTCTAGAGTCTTGTGGGTGGCACCTACGGTTAAATGTTGTTGAGCATTCAGTTGTTGCTTCAACATTAGTTCATATTCATCAGCAGTATAGGTGGTATTTTCAAAGCTCTTTAGCTGTTCTAGTTTGTCTTTGAAACGTGATATGCGCGCATCAGCGCGTAAGCTGTTATTCAACTGCGCGTAAGCTTTAAGATTGGTCACCGTATTTTTGAAGTCATGAGATTTCATTTCGTAGTCTGAAGTGACCCAACTAAAGGCTTCATATATCGAGTTGCCTTGGTTTTCATTGTGATCAAGGCTTAGACCATAATTTTCTTTTTCAATGCCGAATTTTGCTGAAAATCCTTTTTGATCATAAGCAGATTCTGTCGCGGTTTTAAGATCAGTAATAGGTGTGCCATCACTTTCTAAACGTTGCCCACGGATTTGCAGATAAGCATCATTATCAACAAGGTCAGCGCCAATCAGTGCTTTATAGGTGTTATTTTCACCGATTTCACCCGTTAAAAAAGCACCTGATTTTTCAGGCGTCTTGGTGATCACTTGAACAACACCACCAATGGCATTCGTTCCATATAGAACAGAGGCAGGACCTTTTAACACTTCAATTTGCTTGAGATCAGTCGTGTCTAAAAAACTGAGAGAAGCCAAACCACTCGCATCATTATTGAGTCTTACGCCGTCTCTAAGTACTAAAGTATGGTCTGAATCCGTTCCGCGCATAAAAATAGAGGTTTGTTGTCCAAATCCGCCCAGTTGCACCACATTTAATGCAGCTTCAGAGCGAAGTAAATCTGCAAGTTGAGCAATTGGAGACTGTTCAATGATTTTTTGATCAATAATAGAAATACGTGCAGGAATATTTTCAATCGCTTGTTCAGAACGAGTAGCTGTAACAACCAATGTGTTGAGCTTAGTTTGAGCAACTTTTTGTTCTGCGAAGGAAGAAGTAGAAATTCCCATCGCAATCGCGATAGCACCCACAAGTGTTGTCGGTTTAAAAAGAGAAAACATGTTTTCGCTCCATACATTCACCCCACGTGAATGATTGAGTTAAAGAACACAACAAGCAGGTATCCGGACTTAAATGTGGTATTAGTTTTCAGCAATTGAACCCTAAATACTTACATTTCCACCTTCCCACATTTTTCAATGCAGTGGCGTAAACTCTCAGAATTGAGTGAGAAATTTAAAGAGAAATGTTTTTCATTTTACCGTTGCGGGGGCAGTGTTGGATTTTCACCAATTTCCCTAAAGCGAAGCTTAGACTTGTTGCAAGATGCGGGCAGTATAATGATTGTATGCCTTATAAACAATGAACATGAAGAATAATCAGGATGAACTTTACTCAAGTTAAAAAAATTGCTTTACAATGCTATGGCTAAGTATTTATGACGCCACATAAATCACATTAATATTGAGTTAGGTCAGAGTGATCAAATATGCGAACTCGTGCCAAAATCTGTGGAATCACACGTATTCAAGATGTACAGTCGGTTGTTCAAGCAGGCGCGGATGCGATTGGCTTTGTGTTCTTTCCGCCAAGCCCTCGAAACGTGACTATCGCACAAGCAAAAACGCTTTCCAAACATGCCCCTGCTTATGTTCAATTGGTCGGACTGTTTGTCAATGCATCATTGGAGCACATTCAAGCGACATTAGCAGAAGTCCCTTTGGATATTTTACAGTTTCATGGCGACGAATCTGCTGAAGAATGTCAGCGAATTGCAAAAGCAACAGGGCGTCGTTGGTACAAAGCCATTCAAGTGAAACCTGATTTAAATATTGTTGAGGCAGTTGAGCAATATCAACAAGCGGGCGCAAGTGCTATGCTTTTGGATGCTTGGCACCCGGAACTGAAAGGTGGGACAGGTCATTCATTTGACTGGTCGCAGTTCCCCAAAATGGATATTCCCCTTATTTTGGCAGGAGGATTAAACCCTGACAATATTGAAGACGCTATTAACACAACACAGGCTTTTGCTGTGGATGTGAGCGGAGGCGTAGAGTCCGCAAAAGGTATAAAAGACCAACAACTCATTGAAAAATTTATGCAAGGAGTCCATCGTGGATCAGCAAAATCAAAGTCATAACAGTCAAGTTGACTATACCCAATTCCCAGATCAAAACGGGCATTTCGGTATTCATGGCGGACGTTTTGTGTCAGAGACTCTTATGGCGGCTTTAGAGGATTTAGAAAAACTCTATTTTCGCATGAAAGATGACAAACAGTTTCTGGCAGAATTCGACCGTGACTTGGCTTACTATGTAGGTCGTCCAAGTCCTTTATATCATGCTGAACGATGGTCAAAAGAACTCGGTGGTGCTCAAATTTACTTAAAGCGTGAAGATCTCAATCATACGGGTTCACATAAAGTGAATAACACGATTGGTCAGGCACTTTTGGCGAAACTTTCAGGTAAAAAACGTATTATTGCAGAAACGGGTGCAGGTCAGCACGGCGTTGCGACTGCAACCATTGCAGCGCGTCTCGGTCTTGAATGCGTTGTATTCATGGGCGCAGAAGACGTGAAACGTCAAGCGATGAACGTATATCGTATGCGCTTACTGGGTGCAACCGTTGTACCTGTTGAAAGTGGCTCAAAAACTTTAAAAGATGCCATGAACGAAGCCATGCGAGACTGGGTGACCAATGTTGATTCGACCTACTATGTCATTGGTACTGTTGCAGGTCCACATCCGTATCCGCAATTGGTACGTGATTTCCAATCGATTATTGGACGTGAAGCGCGTAAACAAATCCAAGAGCAAGCAGGGCGTTTACCTGATGCACTCGTTGCATGTGTCGGTGGTGGTTCTAATGCAATGGGATTGTTCTATCCGTTCTTGAATGACCAAGACGTTAAAATGTATGGTGTTGAAGCCGCTGGTCATGGTATCGAAAGTGGTAAACATTCAGCACCACTCAATGCAGGTCATGTCGGTGTGCTTCATGGTAACCGTACATATTTGATGTCTGATGCCCAAGGTCAAATCATTGAAACACATTCAATTTCAGCAGGTTTGGATTATCCAGGTGTTGGACCTGAGCATAGTTTCTTAAAAGACATGAACCGTGTTGAATATGTGCCAATCAATGACAACGAAGCACTTCAAGGCTTCCGTGATTTGACCCATATCGAAGGAATTATTCCTGCGCTTGAAAGTTCACATGCAATGGCGTATGTAACCAAACTTGCGCCAACGATGTCTAAAGATCAGATCATTATTGCGACAGTTTCAGGTCGTGGTGATAAAGACTTAATGACCGTTGCACGTATTGATGGCGTGGAAATGGTTGATATGTAAATCTAAGCTTAGATTTAGAGTCGTCTTTTAAAAGCTCCATTCGTGGAGCTTTTTTATGGGCTAAATCATACACACAAAAACCATATAGAAAGAACAACAGACTATCGGGACAATACCCCACATTTAGAACAGATTAAATTGATAAGAATGACGTTTACCCATTTGGTTCGTGCAGAACAATTTCCAAATCGAATTCATTGGCAATACAGAGATACTTTTGCCGTATGCATTATTCCACTGATTTTATTGAATGGATATTTCTTAGAGCAGATTTTTGGTCACTCCGTGAATGTAGCAATCGGAGATACAGTATTCAGAGGGATATTGTTTATCATCGTTTGTACGCTGTATAAAACGATGTTGGTTGAGCATTGGCAAAAATATAAACAGGCATTTTGGCGCTCCAGCTTATTGGTGGTTATCGGTGGAATAATGCTTCAAGTCGTCATTTCTCTGACACGAAGTTTTCTACCGACTGCAACATCAGTAGAGAGTGGCCATCAATTTGATTCGAGTCAGATCGCTTTTATTAGTCTAATCATGATCAGTTTCGGGCCATTATTTACTGCACTTTTAGAAGATATTATTTTTCGTTATACCTTACTACAAAAATTATTTGTCAAACCGTGGCTCTGGCGTGTGGTTTTAGTCTTGATGAACTCGATTTTGTTTGGGTTGATTCACTATCATAATTTTGATGGAAATTTGGTCGCTACAGTCAGTTTTATGGCAGCAGGGCTTTTTTTGAATATCATTTACCTGTGGACACGTAATATTTGGCATGTGCTCCTCATTCACTTTGTCAATAATGCCGTATTATCGTTAGGGGCTTTGATCCTTTTGGAAATTTTACAAAAGGTTAATGCTGTCTAATATTGAAAGCTCATTGGAGAGAAATATTATGCCTAGTTTGTTCATTGTCATGCTCGGTGGGCGTCATGCACGTGCCAATACAGAAGTTCATGATGTAGTTTTAGCAGTGGGTGATACTTTGGAAGACATTTACCCGCAGTTAAAAAATGCATGGTTTGGTGAGCAAAAGGGTTTACATATTGATGCATGGGCACAAATCAAAGGCGTAGAGTTTGAGGGGCAGAAGTATCAATTACAATTTACTGATGCTCAGCCGAATCAAGCATCACAAAAATTATATTTGATTAATTTGGGTGGTTATGATGCTAAAGAATTTGGAGAGCTACACCGCTATGTACTAGTGCTTGCTCAAAATGCCATGGTGGCAAAACAGAAAGGAAAAGCATATTTCGCTCAACATTGGCAAAAACAGCATACTGATCGCGTGCTCGATATCGATGATTGTATTGCCATTGATCATGTACATGGACGTTATGTGCAATTGGTCGAAGGTGAGTTTGAAGCTAACTATTGGGAAAATACTTATTTGGGTATTTAAAATTGATATTCGTAAGTGCATTAAATTTAAAAGCGCTACTGATTAGAGAAATATAATGACTATTGATTTCAAAATTCTGTGTATACCTGAACTTCAGCTAGACCAATTATCTAAAAACCAAATTATCAATCTCCTTCGAATAAGCTTTCCTGATGAAAATTTTGATAACAAACATTATTTTAAACAATTACCCCATATAAGGATTTTATTGAAAAGTGATAAGGAGTTGATTGGGCAACTGGGCTTGGATTATCGCGTTATGACTTTAAATGAGCAGCCGATCTATGTTTTAGGTCTTATTGATCTGGCGATTCAGCCGCATTATCGTGGACAAGGTTATGCAAGAGCAGTCATAATGTATTTAGAGAAATGGCTGCTAACTTTTAATCAAAATGTGGATTTTATTCTATTGTCTACAGAACAATATGCACTCTATGAAAAGTTTGGTTTTTTGCTTACTTCTCAAACAGTCACTTGGTTAACGGTAGATCAACATAAACAATTCGGACTCAAGACTGAATGGATTGATGACTGTTTAATGGTTAAGTCAGTTGGAGAGAAAAAATGGAATCATGGGGGAAAATTAGACTTGCTTGGCTATTGGTACTAATTGATCTTTTATAATATAAACAGATATCTACTTATTTATAATTTATAACAGCTAAATTCTGATAATAAACATTATGCTTTCTAAGCCTTATCAATAAAACAGTTATTAAATATGTAAAAAACGCATTTTCTTGATAGATCAATTAAGGCTATTCTGTTCGCCTTTATAATAGAAATTACTAGCCGTACGCCATGTATTTATATACTGATTTTGATCAGCAGTTGATCAACGAACGTGTTGCACAGTTCCGTGACCAAACGGAACGTTATTTAGCAGGTAAGTTGACGGAAGATGAATACCGTCCACTACGCCTACAAAATGGTTTATACGTACAACGTTATGCACCAATGTTACGTGTCGCTGTCCCTTATGGTCTAATGAATTCAAACCAATTACGTAAAATTGCGTCTTTGGCAAAAGAGTACGACCGTGGTTATGCACATGTTTCGACACGTCAAAACATTCAGTTTAACTGGCCTGCGCTAGAAAATGTACCTGATATGTTGGCAGAGCTTGCAACGGTTCAAATGCATGCCATTCAAACCTCAGGGAACTGTATTCGTAATACAACAACGGACCAATATGCAGGTGTAGTTGCTGGTGAAATTGCAGATCCACGTCCGACCTGTGAATTAATCCGTCAGTGGTCTACATTCCACCCAGAGTTCGCATTTCTACCACGTAAGTTCAAAATTGCAGTGTCTGCACTTGAAGAAACAGATCGTGCTGCGACTTCATTCCACGACATCGGTGTTTATATCGTTCGTAATGAAGCTGGCGAAATGGGCTACAAAATCAAAGTCGGTGGTGGCTTAGGTCGTACCCCAATTATTGGTAGTTTCATTCGTGACTTCTTGCCACGCGAAGACCTCATTGCGTATTTAGAAGCGGTACTACGTGTATATAACTTACATGGTCGCCGTGATAACAAATATAAAGCACGTATCAAAATTCTTGTTAAGGCGTTAACGCCTGCGGTATTTGCTGAAAAAGTTGAAGCTGAATTTGCACATACGATTCAGACTTTGAAAATTGATGCAGAGACGCTGAAGAAATTAGACGAAGAATTTACGCCGTTTAATTATCAAGATTATGCAGATGAAGACTTTACAGAATTGTTTGCTGCTCATCCTAAATTCAAACAATGGTTTAATATCAACACCAATGCACACAAAGTTAAAGGCTATCGTATTGTGACGATTTCACTGAAACGTGCAGGTATTGCACCGGGTGATATGACCACTGAAGAAATGAATTTGATTGCAGATCTTGCAGATCAATACACATTCGGTGAACTTCGTACCACACATGAACAAAATATTTCGCTTGTCGATGTACCACAAAAAGATTTGTTTGCAGTCTGGCAAACGCTTGAAGCAAATAACTTGGCACGCGCACATATTGGTTTTATTACCGATATCATTTGCTGTCCAGGTGGGGATTTCTGTTCATTGGCAAATGCGAAATCTATTCCAATTTCTGAAGCGATTTCACGCCGTTTTGATGATCTAGATACCATTTACAACTTAGGTAAATTAGATCTAAACATCTCAGGTTGTATGAACGCGTGTGGTCATCACCATGTCGGTAATATTGGTATTTTAGGTGTCGATAAAAAAGGCGCAGAATTCTACCAAATTACACTAGGTGGTAATGCAGATCACGATGCTTCAATTGGTGATATTTTAGGGCCATCTTTTGCGGCTGATCGTATACCTGACGTTGTAGAAGAGATTTTGAATACTTATCTTGATTTACGTCAAGAAGGTGAAGAGTTTGTAGAAACATATCGTCGTGTTGGTATTCAACCGTTTAAGGAGCGTGCATATGCTTAATACCGCACTTCAAGTGCTCGCAAAAGACGGCACTGTAACTGATAACACTTACCAAATCATTGGTGAAGATGGTGTGTTGCCGCAAGGTGATGTTGTTTTAACAGTAGAGCAGTTAGATCAACTTGCAAATGTATCGGGTAAAAAAGCATTGTACTTAACGGTTGATGCTTCTCCTGAAACCAACGAATTTCCATTAGATCAGCTAGATGCAATCTTTATTGAGTTTGCAGGTTTTAATGATGGTCGTGGTTATTCATTTGCAGCGCTGCTTCGTCGCCAAGGTTATCAAGGTGAACTTCGTGCAACAGGTGATGTGTTCAAAGACGTGTTGAACTACATGAAGCGGGCAGGTTTTGATACTTTCGTGATTAAAGAAGGTAAAGATATTGTTGAGGCTGCTGCGGGTTTAGGCGATTTCACTAACCCATATCAGGCATCTACCGCAGTTGATAAAGCCAATTATCAAACAGGTGCTTAAACTGATCAAAATAAAAAGCCTGCTGAACGCAGGCTTTTTATTTAATGTATTCAATTGGCATTTACATCTATGTATTTCATTCGCTTTAAATAAATGTGATGTGTTGTAATATAAGCAATGCAATGTTGATCGTTATTGGTGCAACATAGAATTACCTTTCAATTCCCTTTAATTTACTCAGTGATACAGTGGTTATGCAAAATTCGATTCGTATTGGTATTGTCGGCTACGGCAACCTTGGTCGTGGCGTTGAAACGTCTATCCAAAAAAACCCAGATTTACAGCTCATCGGTATTTTTACTCGTCGTGCACCAGAAACAGTTTCCCCTTGTTTTGCGACGACTTCTGTATTTCATATGGATACGCTTGCAGAGTTCCAAGATAAAATTGATGTTTTGATTTTATGTGGCGGCTCTAAAGATGATTTGCCAAAGCAAACACCTGAACTAGCAAGCCAATTTAATACTGTAGATAGCTTCGATACGCATGCACGTATTCCTGAATTCTTTGATGCCGTAAATGCACCAGCACTTGCAAACAAGAAGACAGCCATGATTTCGATTGGTTGGGATCCTGGTATGTTCTCAATCAACCGTTTATTCGGTGAAGCACTTCTTCCAGATGGTGAAACTTACACATTCTGGGGTAAAGGTTTGAGTCAGGGTCACTCAGATGCGATTCGTCGTGTAGATGGCGTCAAAGCAGGCGTTCAATATACCATTCCATCAACTGATGCAATTGAAAAAGTACGTAGCGGTTCTCGCCCACAATTAAGCACAAAAGATAAGCATACACGTGAATGTTATGTCGTACTTGCAGAGGGTGCTGATGCGAAAGCCGTTGAACAAGCCATCGTCACCATGCCTGACTACTTTGCTGACTACAATACAACCGTGAACTTTATTGATGAAGAAACGCTTGCTAAAGAACACAACAGCATGCCTCATGGCGGTTTCGTGATTCGTAGTGGTAATAGCAGTGCTGAGCACAATCAAGTTGTTGAGTTTTCATTGAAGCTTGATAGCAACCCTGAATTTACCGCAAGTGTTCTAGTGGCTTATGCACGTGCTTGTCATCGTATGAACCAAATGGGTCAATACGGTGCTAAGACAGCATTTGATGTTGCACCAGGTTTATTGTCCATGAAATCACCAGAACAACTTCGTAAAGAGCTTCTCTAAGCCTCTAGTGATTTGAACATTAAACATTATAAGTTATTAAAAAAGGCGAATCATCCATTCGCCTTTTTTATGTCTTATTCATTGATCTGAAGGAACTGATCGCTAGTGAATCAAAGCAACTCAGGCTAAACTTCACCCACGATTGTCACAATGAAAATAACCATGTCTTTATTAATGGAAAAAATAAATCCAGGAATCATTTGGTTAATGATCGCAATAGCAACCGATGTGCTTTCTACCTTTTATTCGGCGAAGGGTCATGGTCTAGTGAACAAGGCTGATCAAGGCATTGCGTTGATCCTTTATATTGTTTCTTTTGCCTGTGCAGCCTATGCCTTAAAGTTTATGCAGGCGGGTATTCTTTATGTTCTATGGTCGGGTATCGGTGTGATTGCGACAGCATTTTTAGCGAAAGCTTTTCTTGGACAAAATATTGATATTGCAGGGTGGATTGGTATTGGATTTATCACCATCGGGCTGATTATTATTGCTCAATTTTCAAATATCGATGTTTAGATTAAATCAATTTCGACTTATTCAAGCTGACAATCGAGCATCCATTGAATGCCAAATTGATCTCTAAAAAAACCATTGATTACATTCCAAAAGGTTTTTAAAACGCATTTCAATTGGTCTATTTTGAGACAAGACGGTAAATATTCTATAAGCTGCTGATTGCTCATTTTGGTTGAATTTAATAGAAATATAATAATTGTTTGCTTGAATCTAGGATATCTACCTGTAGTGAGATATCGGCATAAAGAGACCAGATGCCCAATGCTTTATCAAAACTTTTTGATGAACTTTAAATGTAACTTCCTTTGCCTTAAAGATTAAAATAATGATTGAGCTATTTTATTACTATAGCTGGGCTAATTTAACAATTGTGTCTACAAATTTTAATGAAAAGATAGCTGAATAAATTCAATGTGGTTTTTTAAGAAGTTAGAATTTAAAAAGCCTTCCAAGACCGGAAGGCTTTTCATAGGGCATGACTTTATAACTTAATTTTCTAAACAGCCTTCAAATTATATAATTTCAATCGCCACAGCAGTTGCTTCACCACCACCGATACACAGCGCGGCAATCCCTTTTGTACCGCCAGTACGTTTTAAGGCATGAATCAAGGTTAAAATAATACGCGAACCTGTTGAGCCCACTGGGTGACCCAAAGCACAAGCACCACCGTTGATATTGACTTTCTCAGCATCTAGACCAAATTCATCCATCGGACACATGGTGACCATGGCGAAAGCTTCATTGATTTCCCAAAGATCGACATCTTCAACTTTCCAACCAGACTTATCTAAGACTTTTTGAATTGCACCGACAGGTGCAATGGTAAATTCAGATGGATGCTGTGAGTTTGATGCGTAAGCAACAATCTTAGCAAGAGGAGCTAAACCTTTAGTTTTCGCTTGTTCTGCTGATGTTAAAACTAGAGCAGATGCACCATCAGAAATTGAACTCGCATTAGCAGCAGTAATGGTACCATCCTTAGCGAAAGCAGGGCGCAAGCTTGGAATTTTATCGATATTGGCATTAAAAGGTTGTTCATCTTTATCTACAACAACATCACCCTTACGAGATGAAACGGTCACAGCAACGATTTCATCAGCAAAATAACCTTCATTAATTGCCGTTTTAGCACGCTCTAAAGAACGGATTGCAAAAGCATCCATCTGTTCGCGTGTGTAGCCTTTGGTATTCGCCATATCTTGTGCAAATGAACCCATTAGGCGACCTGTTTCAGCATCTTCTAAACCGTCTAGGAACATATGATCTTTAATCTCACCATGTCCCATGCGGAAACCACCACGTGCCTTAGGCAATACATAAGGTGCATTGGTCATAGATTCCATGCCACCAGCAACGACAAAGTTTGCCGAACCTGCTTTGATCATATCGGCAGCTTGCATGACAGCTTTCATGCCCGAACCACATAATTTGTTAATGGTCACCGCACCGGTAGTATCAGGTAAGCCTGCTTGACGCATGGCTTGACGAGCAGGACCTTGTTTTAAACCTGCTGGAAGTACACAGCCCATAATCACTTCTTCGATGTCTGTGGGTTGTAAACCAGCGCGAGCAACAGCCTCTTTAATGGTTACTGCACCAAGCTCAGGTGCTGTAAGTCCAGATAAGCTACCCTGAAAGCCACCCATTGCTGTACGAGCGCCATTTACGATTACGATTTCAGTCATTGTTGTACTTCCATTATTGTATTTGCATGTTGTATTCAAAACTTTATAACTTAAGCAGTATATTGAAAATTTAGGAAGAGTGAAGCATCACTAGGTATTTTTGACTAATTAGTATTGTACGTTAATCAACATTTATTACTGGGCTCAGTTCTCACATGTCCCATTTGGTTGACCACATAGCGAGTATTGTTTTGAGTTGTTTTTAAACTGCAATAATGAAAACTGCCTTGAGATCCACGAGGTAGTCCAGTATCTCCCATAAATGTTATAGTCTTTACATTTACAGCACCGCCAACCCATTTAAGATTGCCATACTTGAAGTTGGTTTTAAGTTTTTGATGAATCATTTCATTTGTATCGAATATCTTATTATTGTTTTGATCTGTAAAAATAAGGATTCCTTTATCCCATTGGTTATCAGCACAACTGTTCAAGTTCTCTGAAGAACAAATGACAATTTGCTGATGCTGTGTTACCGCTAGATTTTTGGATAATTGTGTAACGTTACGAATCAAAGAGATTAACTGATTGTGCTCTTGACGCTCCATAAATGTATGGTATGAGGGTAGGGCAATACTGATAATAATGGCTAAAACAGCAATAGTTACAACAAGTTCAATCAGTGTGAAAGCATTTTCTTTACAAATTAGATACATTGGTTATACTTCTTCTGTTTATTAATTGTCTGATTTTTAAAATTTTTGATAAATTTAAAAGGTTTAAAGCCAACATTATAAAAAATGATTACTATCATTTCTTAATGCTGTTAAAATACTGAGAATGGAAAGATAAGTTATTCTCAAGGTCAAATTGAGTAAAAAATTACCGAATTACAACGGAAATTGTAAGTAATTTTGTCAATAATTTACTTGATTAAAGTAATCAAGCACTTGGAATTGTCTTCAAGTGTTTGTATGATTCAACGTGAGTAGCTTAAAAAAAATACTGGGGTATAAAAAAGCCTATCTCAGGAAGCCATACAATTTTAGGCTGAGCTTGAAAAACAATTGTTATCTCTGGAGGATATCCATGAAATTGAGTCGTATCGCACTTGCTATGCTTGTTGCTGCACCTTTAGCTGCTGCAAACGCTGGCGTAACTGTTACACCGTTAATGGTTGGTTACACGTTCCAAGACACTGCGCATAATAATAGCTATGAAGATCATCTTTATGGCGAGGCTGCTGAACTTCAAGACGATTTATTCGTTGGTGCTGCGCTTGGTATCGAATTAACTCCATGGTTAGGTTTCGAAGCTGAATATAACCAAGTTAAAGGTGATATTGAGACTGATACTGCTAACTTTGGTGAATACAAGCAAACTCAAATCAATGGTAACTTCTACGCTACTTCTGATTTGATCACTAAAAACTATGACAGCAAAGTTAAGCCATATGTATTATTAGGTGCTGGTCACTATAAATACGAATATGATGGCTCTTTCGGTGATCTTAAAGATGACGAAGGTACTTTAGGTAATGCAGGTGTAGGTGCTTTTTGGCGCTTAAACGATGCTTTGTCTCTACGTACTGAAGCTCGTGCTACTTACAACATCGATGAAGATTTCTGGAACTACACAGCTTTAGCTGGTCTTAACGTAGTTCTTGGTGGTCACTTGAAACCTGCTGCTAATGTAGTAGAAGTTGCTCCAGTAGAACCAGCTCCAGCTCCTGTTCAACCACCTGTTCAACAACTTGTTGAAGACTTGAACATGGAATTACGTGTGTTCTTTGATACAAACAAATCAAACATCAAAGATCAATACAAACCAGAAATCGCTAAAGTAGCTGAAAAATTATCTGAATACCCGAATGCGACTGCTCGTATTGAAGGTCATACAGATAACACTGGTCCACGTGCGTTGAACGAACGTTTATCTTTAGCTCGTGCTAACTCTGTTAAGTCTGCACTTGTAAGCGAATACAACGTTGATGCTGCTCGTTTGTCTACTCAAGGTTTTGCTTGGGATCAACCGATTGCTGACAACAAAACTAAAGAAGGTCGTGCTATGAACCGTCGTGTATTCGCGACTATTTCTGGTAGCCGTACTGTAACAGCTCAATAATTTGAGATCTTTTTCTTGATAAAAAACGACTCTTCGGAGTCGTTTTTTTTTAATAAAAGTAGAGGGTTTAGCTACTGGGATATTTATATAAAATGAGTTATTCTAATTTAAACCATTAAAATTGAATTTAAAAAATTTAAACAATAAGGGTCTATCCTATGATAAAAATGCAAAAATTAATTTTAATAGCAATAGTTAGTAGTGGTTTATTGGTTGGTTGTTCAACGACGAAAGTTAATGATACTATTCAAACTCAAGAAGTCGCTTCACAAAAAATACTCAATGAACTGAAGAATGGCGTATCTATTTATTTTGATACCAACTCAAGTGAAATTGAATCCAAATATCAAATTTATTTGATCACGGCAGCAAAAAGTTTGGCACAGAATCAAAATTTTGTACTTGAATTGGAAGGTCATACGGATAGCAGTGGTAAAGTTTCGACGAATCGTCGTGTTTCATTAGAGCGTGCCAATTCAATCCGTAATACATTGATCATGAATCATGGTGTTAACCCTAATCAGGTGAAAGCATTTGGTGTTGGTTCTTCTAAGCCAATTGATACAAATGCAACTCCTGAAGGCCGTGCAAATAACCGCCGAGTGAGTGCGACTTTAAAAATTCAATAAATAATTAAAAGTAATTTATAAAAAACCATAACTTTAAGTTATGGTTTTTTATCCTGTGTTTTTTGCAGTGTTAACCCTTGATACACAATACTTGTTTTAAGGTGTGAACAACTTCGATTAAATCATTTTGACATGCTATCACTTCATGGATGTCTTTATAAGCACTCGGAATTTCATCCACAACACCTTTATCCTTACGACATTCGACGCCTTCCGTTTGAGTAATTAAGTCTTGTTGATTAAAGAGTAGTTTTGCTTTACTCCGACTCATTTTACGCCCTGCACCATGCGAACATGAGCAGAAGGATTCGGGATTGCCTTTCCCTTTGACAATAAATGAGGCTGCGCCCATTGAGCCAGGTATAATGCCATATTCATCAAGCCCTGCACGAATCGCACCTTTACGTGTGACAAAAACGTCTTCACCATAGTGAAACTCTTTTTGCACATAATTATGATGACAATTGATCGCTTCTTTGGTCATTTGGAAGCTAGGTAATAAGGGGCGAATTGCTTCTAAAATTAAACGCATTATTTCTCGTCTATTTTCATATGCGTATTCTTGTGCCCATTCGACGGCTTCCACATAGTCATCAAAGCTAGAGGAGCCTTCAGCAAAATAGCTTAGGTCCTTATCAGGAACATGTCCGAAGCGATGTTGAGCTTCTTTTTTGGCACGTTCGATAAAGTAGGTTCCAATGACATTGCCTAAACCACGACTTCCTGAATGGAGCATAATCCAAACATCTTGATTTTCATCCAAACATAGTTCAATAAAATGATTGCCACCGCCGAGTGTGCCTAATTGTTTATGCCATGTGGTATCGAAACTCCGTAGCATGCGTTTTAGACCAGGATGTTTATCTGTAATGGTTTTTAATCGCTTCTCTAAAGGTGATAAGGTGGATGCTTTGGCCTTGACTTGCTTATGCATTTCAAAACCGACGGGGACTTTACGCTCAATTGCATTCCTCAATGCACTGAGTTGATCAGGCAATTGCGAGGCTTTTAAGCTTAAGCGTAAAGCATTCATACCACATCCAATATCAACCCCAACTGCTGCAGGAATGATTGCATTTTTGGTCGGAATGACACTGCCTACTGTTGCACCTTTTCCGACATGTACATCTGGCATGACTGCGATATGTGAATGGATAAATTCAAGTTGAGACATTTTATTCAGTTGATTTAAACTTTCTTGGTCAATGTCATCGGTATATATTTTTACTGGAACGCCATATTCTGCTTTAGCGTTCAAAATTTTTTTTATGCCCATAAGATTTCTCTTGATTGGTAATGAATTACATGTCCATGTATAAATTTTAGATACAAAAAACCTAGCGAATGCGCTAGGTTATATTTTTGCATTCGGACACCTTTGATCAGGCAGTGTCCGTGAGTAGACGTCGGCTGATCGTTTTAAGAATTATTTTCCAGTATGTACATGACGTTCTCCTCTCTATATTTTAAAATTCACTAAGCAAGTTGCTTCGTGATTGGCTATATTATCGGCAAAAAATAAAAAGTCAAATAAGAAACAGCCCGAAGGCTGTTTTTTATGAGTTAATCATCTTTTCCGATACTTAAGGGTAGGACATCCATTTCTTCGTATTTGACCAGTTTAGATTTTCTTTTTAATTTGTAACCGATCCAGATTGCAAAGAATAAGAAAATACCAATATAGGTTGAAAGCACAGCTAACCATTCACCTTTTAATACAGCTTGATAGTTCTGACCTAAGACCACAATGGCACACAGAATAAATGCAAACCATGGGGCAAATGGGAAGAATTTAGCACGATAAGCGAGATCTTCAAGTTTGTAGCCTTGAGCTAAGTAACCTTTACGGAAGCGATAATGTGAAATCGCAATACCAAGCCACACAATAAAGCCACACATACCAGACATATTAAGAAGCCAGTTAAAGACTTGCTCCTCACCGATGAACGTCGTCAAGAAGCACAGTGCTGCAATTGCTGTTGTTGCATACAAGGCATTCATTGGAACACCGCGTGTATCTAACTTAGAGAATACTTTAGGTGCACTACCATTTCGAGCCATGTCAAATAACATACGTGTGGATGAGTACATGCCTGAGTTACCAGCAGATAATATCGCAGTCAAGATTACAGCGTTCATTACACTTGCAGCAAATGCAAAGCCAGCTTGTTCATAGAGAAGGGTAAACGGTGATAGGGCAATATTTTCATCAGATGCTGCTTGCAAAAGGCGTGGATCGTCATAAGCAATCAATGTGCCGATAATAAAGATACATACGATATAGAACAATAGGATGCGCCAAAAGATTTGCTTGATGGCAATTGGAATGGTTTTCTTCGGATCTTTAGATTCACCAGCCGCGACACCCACCATCTCGGTTCCTTGGAACGAGAATCCTGCAATCATCGCAACACCAATGAGCGCTGATAGTCCACCAACAAAAGGTGCTTCACCCTTCGTCCAGTTTGCAAAAGTGGCCACTTCAGGTGTCATCATAATTTTAACAATCATGATTATGCCGATGATAATGAATAAGATGATGGCAAGGACTTTAATCAGCGAGAAGAAAAATTCGCTCTCACCAAAACCTTTTACAGTTAAAGCATTAATCCCAAAAACGACTGCCAGAAATATTGCACTCCAATAAAAGCCAGGAATGTCAGGAAACCAAAATTTCATGATGAACTGTACAGCAACCAATTCAAATGCAACGGTAATTGCCCAGTTATACCAATAGTTCCAACCAAGCGCAAAACCAAAACCATTTGATACGTATTTTGTACCATAGGTAAAGAATGCACCTGAGGTTGGATTATGCGTTGCTAATTCACCTAGGCTGGTCATCAAGAAATAAATCATGACACCGATAAGAGCATAAGCCAGTAAAGCACCACCTGGCCCTGCATTGGCAATGGTTGCACCAGATGCAAGGAATAAACCTGTACCGATCGAACCACCAATGGCGATCATATTCAGATGGCGTGCACCAAGCTTTCGCTTAAGCTGCTGTGTTTGAACGTTTTCGCTCATTGAAGTTCCTTATGATTTTTTTTGCGTGTTCGCGAATAACACTTTAAAGCCTTGTTGATCAGCTTTAATTGTACATTGACCAAAATTTTGTTCGATCAAAATCGGATAATTTAAAAAGCGATTTGCAACTAACCAGAGTTCACCACCTGATTTTAAATGGCGGCGCGCGGTTTTACATAAATTTTCACTGGCATTGTAATCTGTCTTGATCCCTTGATGGAATGGGGGATTGCTGACGATTGCGTGTAAAAATAGAGGTGCGTCTTCAATACCAGTCACTGCTTTAATCTCAAGTCGTTCTGGTAAAAGGTTATTTTTATCAAATGTCATACGCGTTGAAGCGAGTGCAAATGCATCGACATCCATCGCAAAAATACGATTTTCCGGATTAATCTTGGCAAGATAAGCACTAATCACACCTGCACCACAACCAAAATCAGCAATTTTACCCGCAGTCACTTGAGATAAATAAGGAAGTAGAACTGCTGTACCCACATCTAGACTCTTCTGGCTAAACACGCCAGGCAGGGCACAAATGGTCAGTTCACCATTTGGCGTAGTGACGGTGTATTGCATTGCCCATTCTTCAAGCGTTTTAGCAGTCACAGTTTTTTCAATGGTCATCTGCCACATTTGACAATGGCGTGCGCTGTCTAATTTTAGTGCAGGACCATAAGGTTGTAGTTGTTTGGCTGCACGCTCAACTCCACCTTTTTTCTCACCAACTAAAAATATAAATGCACCCGCAGCTAAGCGACTGATGACATTGTGTAAAACATAATTCAATAATTCTTTAGACTTGGGGACAAAAATAATCGCTTGATCAAATCCTTGCTCAGGTAAGTCGACACCAAAATGAACATTGGCTTGTTGATTTTGAAAAAACTGGTATTCGTTGAAATTCCACGTCCAGAAGATCGGTTCGATGTCTTTGTCTAAATTCGAAACTAAATCATCTGTAGGTGCATTCACCAATAATACTCGACCAGAAAGATATTCGTGTTGTCGAATGACAACTTCACTTCTTGGATCCATTTTGTCTCTCTATATAACAAAATTGCCCAGACAATGCTGGGCAATGTTAAAACTGAAATGAAATTATTTCTTCGTCTCTGGAAGAATAATATTGAGTAACAATGCTGCAATACCACCTGTCGCAACACCAGAACTAAAGATGTTACGGAACAATTCAGGCATATGTGCCAAAATATCAGGAACTTGAGCAACACCTAAGCCTAAACCTAGAGAAATAGCAATAATGAGCAAAGCACGGCGGTCAAGATTAACGCCAGAGAGGATGTTAATTCCTGATGCAGCGACTGCGCCAAACATCACCATCACAGCACCGCCAAGTACAGCTTGTGGTACAGCTTGAATGACAGCAGCGACCGCAGGAAGTAAACCGAGAATCACTAAAAGAGCTGCAACCCAAATACCGACATAACGACTTGCGATCCCTGTAAGTTGAATCACCCCGTTGTTTTGTGCAAATACAGAACTTGGAAACGTATTAAAAAGCCCTGCGAGCAATGAGTTCGCACCGTTTACCAATACACCACCTTTGATTCGTTGCATCCACTTTGGACCGTCAACAGGTTCATTGGAGAGTTTAGAGGTTGCAGTCACATCACCGATGGCTTCTAGCGAAGTCACCAGGTAGATAAATGCCATTGGAATAAATAAGCTCCAAGAGAAATCTAAACCAAAGTGCATCGGACTTGGGATTTGAATCAGGGGAGCATCTTTTAAGCTAGAGAAATCTAGGTATCCCATAACACCAGCGAGTGCATAACCGACTATTAATGCAATCAGAATCGCTGAACTCTTAATCCACACGATTTTGAAGCGATTTAAAATAATAATTAAAGCCAATACCGTACATGACATGATGAGGTTGTCTGCATTCGCAAACGTACCATCCTTCATCGCACCATAACCGCCACCCATACTGGTTAAACCGACTTTAATTAAAGTTAAGCCAATCAGTAAAACAACAATACCTGTAACCAGTGGGGTAATGAGTTTTTTGATCCAAGGAAGAATTTGCGATACACCCATTTCAATAAATGAGCCTGCAATGACTACACCGAAAATCGCAGCCATCACAGATTCAACAGGCGTGCCTGCTGCAACCATGGCTGAACCAATACCAATAATTGGGCCAATAAAGTTGAAACTCGTTCCTTGTACAATGAGTAGGCCTGCCCCAAAAGGACCGACACGTTTACATTGTAGAAAAGTTGCAATCCCTGAGATCACCAATGACATTGAAAGAATCATGTTGGTGTCTTCTTTTGATACACCGAGTGCCAAACAAATCAGTAGGCCAGGGGTAACAATAGGGACGATAATGGCAAGTAAGTGTTGAAATGCGGCTAAAAATGCAACAAAAGGTTTCGGGCGATCATTTAGACCATAGACCAGATCTAACTGATCTTTTTGCTCTGGAGACGTGTTTAAATCAGACATGAATCATCAGTGGATTGGCAGGATGGCGCTATTCTAATCGAGATAAACGGCTTTATAAAACCAAATGTCATAGATTTGTCAAAAAAAATCGACATTGTCAATAAACTGTCACTACTAAAAGCTGAGTTTTTTCTGTATAATTTGCCCTCAAATTAAATACGCATTGAATATACATGTCAGATATTAAAACTCTCCGTAACATCGCCATTATTGCGCACGTCGATCATGGTAAAACAACTCTTGTAGACAAACTTTTGCAGCAATCAGGTGCTCTCGGCGATCGCGCGGGTGAGATCGAGCGTGTGATGGATTCGGGCGCTATTGAAAGCGAACGTGGTATTACCATTCTTGCAAAAAACACTGCAATTAAGTGGACTGATGCACGTACGAACACTGAATACCGCATTAACATTGTGGACACCCCAGGACATGCTGACTTCGGTGGTGAAGTTGAACGTGTAATGTCGATGGTTGACTGCGTACTTCTTCTTGTCGATTCTCAAGAAGGTCCTATGCCACAAACTCGTTTCGTAACGCAAAAAGCGTTCGCACGTGGTTTGAAACCAATCGTTATTATTAACAAAGTAGACAAGCCAAGCGCGCGTCCAGATTGGGTCATTGACCAAGTTTTCGATTTGTTTGATAACTTAGGTGGTTCTGACGAACAGTTAGACTTCCCAATCGTTTATGCATCTGGTCTTCGTGGTGTTGCTGGTCCTTCTCCAGAAGAATTAGCTGAAGATATGACGCCATTGTTCCAAACAATCGTTGATATCGTTGAGCCACCAAAAGTTGATGTTGACGGCCCGTTCCAAATGCAAGTGTCTTCACTTGACTATAACAGCTTCGTTGGTGTTATCGGTATTGGTCGTATCCAACGTGGTTCAGTAAAATTGAACACACAAGTGACTGTGATCGACAAAGAAGGTAAAACACGTAACGGTCGTATCTTAAAAATCATGGGTTACCATGGTCTAGATCGCGTTGATATTGAAGAAGCAAATGCAGGTGATATCGTATGTATTACAGGTATCGATGCGCTTAACATTTCTGACACGATTTGTGATCCTAAAAATGTTGAAGCACTTCCACCGCTTTCTGTAGATGAACCTACAGTAACCATGACTTTCCAAGTAAACAACTCACCGTTTGCGGGTAAAGAAGGTAAATTCGTGACTTCACGTAATATCCGTGAGCGTCTAGATCGCGAATTGATCCATAACGTAGCATTACGTGTTGAAGACACAGATTCTCCAGACCGTTTCAAAGTATCTGGTCGTGGTGAACTTCACCTTTCAGTTCTGATTGAAAACATGCGTCGTGAAGGTTTCGAAATGGGCGTATCTCGTCCACAAGTAATCTTGAAAGAAGTTGACGGTGTTAAACAAGAACCATATGAAAACGTAACCTTTGACGTTGAAGAACAACACCAAGGTTCTGTTATGGAACAAATGGGTCACCGTAAAGGCGAAATGACCAATATGGAAGTTGACGGTAAAGGCCGTATCCGTATTGAAGCAACTGTTCCTTCACGTGGCTTAATTGGTTTCCGTTCTGAATTCTTGACCATGACTTCTGGTACAGGGATCATGACGTCTAGCTTCTCGCATTACGGTCCAATGAAACAAGGTACTGTTGCGAAACGTCAAAACGGTGTATTGATTTCTATGGTTCAAGGGACTTGCTTGGGCTATGCATTGTTTACACTGCAAGACCGTGGTCGTCTATTCGCTAAACCTCAGTTAGAAGTTTACGAAGGTATGATCATTGGTATTAACTCACGTTCTGACGATATGACTGTTAACCCAACTAAGGCAAAACAGTTAACCAACGTACGTGCATCTGGTACTGATGAAGCACTAACACTTGTTCCTGCAATCGAATACACGCTTGAACAAGCACTAGAATTCATTGAAGATGATGAACTCGTTGAAGTAACACCGAAGTCAATCCGTATCCGTAAGCGTTACTTGACTGAAAACGAACGTAAACGTAACCGTTCTGGTAAATAATTTCCCTGTATAGGTGAATCATTTGCTTAAAAACCGCTAACGAATGTTAGCGGTTTTTTTTGACTATAATTTTTGGCTAGGAGTTTTTACGATCAACTTGTACGAGATCAGACGAATTGAAAGATATTGAAATTTGCAGTCAAACAAAAGTATTGGACGATTTGAATTTAAGAGTTCAATAAAAACTGGGTGTCTAGAGAGCAAAATATTCAATGTTAGACTGTTATGATCATTTAGAGAGGTCAAATTGCAGTTTGATGCTTTGAAATGCATACATAAAGCACATTTAATTGTGTATTTTGATAAATGGATATTGGTTTTTTAAAAAAAACGAGTAAATTAGTCGGAAATGTAGAAAGTAGATTAATCTAAACTACGCCCTATAATAAAATAATCACATATTTGGAGTATTTAATGAGCATTGTTCAAGAATTTAAAGAGTTTGCTGTGAAAGGCAATATGATGGATTTAGCTATTGGTGTCATCATTGGTGGTGCTTTTGGTAAAATCATTGATTCATTGGTTAAAGACATTATTATGCCTTTAATCACTGTGATCACAGGCGGTGGTGTTGATTTCACTCAAAAGTTCTTTGTGTTGGGAGATAATCCAAATAATTTAACGTCTCTGGATGAGCTAACCAAAGCTGGTGTGAATGTTTTAACCTATGGTAGTTTCTTAACCGTCTTCTTAAACTTTCTGATTCTGGCATGGGTAGTGTTCTTATTGGTTAAAGTGTTGAACCGCGTTCGTAAAACTGAAGAAGCAGCACCAGCAGCAACCCCTGAGGATATTGCATTATTACGTGAAATTCGTGATGAATTAAAACGTAAAGGTTAATTGATTTAATCCATAAAACGGCGCATCTAGCGCCGTTTTTTATGTCTTAAATCTAACCTAACAAAACAGATGTTTAGGATTTGAGATTGTAAATGACTTCAAATGTAGAGGATTAATCCATTCGAAATTTAATTTCTAAAAGGTGCCAACCAAACTGACTTTTGATTGGGCCATGTAGTTCACGCTCAGGTAGGGTGAAAACGGCTTTATCAATCGGTGTGACGAGTTGTCCTTTTTTAATCTCGCCCAATTCACCCCCTTTTTTACCAGAAGGACAGGTCGAATGTTGTTTTGCTATCCTTGCAAAGTCTGAACCTGCTTTGATTTTTTTCTTCAGTTGTTCGCATAACTCTTTGTCTTTAACCAAAATATGTCGAACGATGGCAGATTTCATGCTTTGCTTCCTTTGGGAGATTTCTTCACAGCTATTTTAACCTTTTTGAGTGGTTGGCACTGTGGACAGAATACAGAAGCGCGTTGACCCAGTTTTAGGTTTTCTAAAGTGGTTTCGCAGTTGACACACATTTCACCTGAACGACCATATGCCAATAAGGTTTGTTGGAAATAACCATTTTCACCCATCGCATTGGTATAGTCACGTAGTGTCGAACCACCTAAGTCTATCGCCTGTTTGAGAATCCGTTTTACTTCAATGACCAATTTTTCAATTTGATCTCGACTCAAACTCGAAGCAGGTTGTGCGGGATGAATACCTAAATTGAATAGGCTTTCAGTGGCATAGATATTCCCCACACCGACAACAATATGATTGTCCATAATCGCCACTTTGGCACCCACATTTTTGTTCTTAAATTTTGAAGCGAGATAGTCTGCATTAAATGCATCACTGAGGGGTTCAGGGCCAAGCGTGTCGATGAGTTTGGTCTGAGAGTATTCATCAAGCCAAAGAATACAGCCAAAACGACGAGGATCATGATAGCGAAGCTGAATATCATCAAACTGAATGACCAAATGATCATGCTTGCGTAATTCATCGTGAGAATCACATAGTCTGAAACTGCCTGACATTCCCAAGTGCCATAGCATGGTGTCGTGTTCAAACTGAGCCAAAATATACTTTGAACGACGTGTTAAGTTCAGCAACTTTTGACCTTGAAGTTTTTGAATATCGTCAGGAATTGGCCATCGTAAACTGGATTGATAAACCTGTACGGATTGAACTGTTTGATCAATTAACGGCGTCAAACTGGTTTTGGTGGTTTCGACTTCGGGTAATTCGGGCATGTGAATCAATGTGAAAATAGAATGGGTTTAATATTGGGTTGTTTAAAGAAGAATACAAGTCTTGAACATTTGTTCAGAATTGTAGTGCTTTATGAAAGGCTGGAATTGATAATGAAATGATGCATCTAACTGTAAACTTTGGTCGATATAGCTCAATATTTCGAATGTAAAGTATAGATGCTATGAATTATTTTTTTACTCAAGTCTCTGTTTAATATTATAAAATATTTTAATTTAAATAAAAAATTATACTTAAAAATTAATTCATAAAAAAAAGTTTGATAAATAATAAAAATTTTGCTGAGACGATTCATTAAAAAATCGTTAACTTTCTCATGAATATTGGGATAAGTCATTGTGCTTAACTCCAATGCACTGACTCAAAAGTCGCTCTCTCTTTCCAGTTGTTGTTTTAGGTTATTGTAATGAAAAAATTAAATCTCGCTATTTTACCATTGATGATGGTTGCAATGACGCAAGTACATGCAGAACAAGCATTCGATCCTAAAGGACAATATCTATTTGGCGATTGGGATGGAAAGCGTACTGAACTCGCACAACAAGGGATTAAGTTTGAAGCCAATGCTTTGACCGATACAGCTTATCTTGCGGATGGTGGTCGTGATTCAGGCGAGAGTCCAAATACCTCTGCACAGTTTTGGTTAGGCACACAACTTGATTTAGAAAAACTTGCAGGTTGGGATGGAGTGACTGTGCGAGCTGTGATGACAGCACGTCAAGGTCAGAGTACTTCAGTTCGTGATCTTCAAGATCCGCTTGCTCCGCAGATGGCAAATGCTCAAGGCACTTTCGGGCGTGGTAACCAAGACAGCCGTTTAACTGAGCTTTCGATTGAAAAGAATTTTAAAGATCAGGGTTTAAGCATTAAAGCGGGACGCTTGGGTCTTGGTATGGACTTTAATGTGATGGCTTGTGATTTTGCAAGTACTGCATTCTGTGCTGCTCAGATGGGTAAGTGGCAAGGCAACATTTGGATGAACACCCCTGTGGCTCAGTGGGGAGCACGTGTGAAACAGCAACTCAACCCAGAACTTGCAGTACAAGTGGGTGTTTATGAATTTAACCCTGATAATGGAAATGGAGCAGCAGAAGGTCAGGGGTGGAGTCTGGACACGGATCATGCAGATGGTGTAACCATTCCAGTAGAAGTCGTTTGGACACCAAAATCATGGTTGAATGATTTACCAGGGAGCTACCGTGTTGGTGGTATGTATAACACGGCTGATGATGCTAAAAATCAAAAAGATATTATCAGTGGTGAAGCTGAAGATCGTACTTTTGCAGGTTGGTTAGCGGTAGAGCAACAACTCACTTCAACAGGTTCAGGTCGTCAAGGTTTACATTCATTTGCGAACTTTACTTGGCATGATCGTACCACCAATAAAGTGGATAATTCTCAACAGCTGGGTGTGAAATATATTGGTTTAATACAGTCTCAACCTAACGACATTCTGGGTTTAGCTGTTAACCGTGTGCATGTCAATAATCGTTTGAATCAAAATATATTTGACGCAAGTGCAGAATATAACGTCGAGTTAAACTATAGCTATAATCCGACCAAGTGGTTAATGTTACGTCCAAATGTTCAATATGTGATTAATTCGGGTTCAACTAATCGTGTAGACAATGCATTGGTTCTTGGTTTAGGGACTCGCGTTATTTTCTAAGCGTGATGATCTCCAAATAGAAAGTGGTTTACTGATTTCTATTTAGCGAACAAACAATAAAAAACAGGTTCAGTAGAACCTGTTTTTTATTGATAACAAGGTTGAAATTCATCCTGATTGTTTGCTATAGCTGTGAGTTCGCACAAGGAGAGTACAGATGTCACAATTATTTCAATCGATACGCTTTGGGTCGTTGAGCCTCAGTAATAAAATTATCATTGCACCAATGTGTCAGTATTCAGCCAATGAGCCAGGAAAATTGAGCTACTGGCATGAACAGCAGTGGGCGAATTATGCTTTATCTGGTGCGGGAATGTGTATTATTGAAGCCACAGCAGTTCAGGCTGAAGGGCGTATCAGTTACGCAGACTTGGGTTTATGGAGTGACTTACAACGTGCTCAAATCAAAGCGTTGCTCAGCAAAGTGAAATCATTATCTCCTATGCCATTTGGAATTCAATTGGCACATGCAGGACGTAAGGCATCAACAGATCGTCCTTGGTTAGGGCGAGGTCAATTACCACCTGAACATGAACAAGGATGGCAAACGGTTTCTGCTAGCGCTATTCCTTTTGGATCGCAAGATTTAGCCCCTCATGAACTCACCATCGATGAAATTCAAAAACTGATCAACGACTTTGCTGCTGCGGCAGTTAGAGCTGTAGATGCTGGTTTTGATCTCATTGAAATCCATGCAGCGCATGGCTATCTGCTACACCAATTTATGTCACCTTTATCCAATCAACGTACAGATGAATATGGTGGAAGTTTTGAAAATCGGATACGTCTAACCTTAGAAGTCGTACAAGCCATCCAAAATGCAGTACCCGAAGATTATCCAGTAGGCATACGCATTTCTGCAACTGATTGGATGGAACATACAGAGAGTTGGGATATCGAGTCGAGTATTGGCTTATCAAAAGCCTTAGAGCAACTGGGGGTGGTATATATCCATGTGTCGAGCGGTGGATTACATGAACAGCAAAACATTCAAATTGGTGCGGGATATCAAGTTCCATTTGCAGAGGCAATTAAAAAGAATGTCACTATACCTGTGATTGCTGTGGGATTGATTACTGAGCCTCAGCAAGCGGAAGGCATTCTACAAAGTCAACAAGCGGATGCCATTGCAATCGCAAGAGCCATTTTATATGAGCCTCGTTGGCCTTGGCATGCAGCAGTTGCATTAGGTGATGAAATCGCCATCAGTCCTCAATACTTGCGTTGTCAGCCGCATGGCGTAAAATCACGCTTTAAAGCATTTTGATTCTTTTCTATTTTAGACACTCGCCTTATTTCTGATGTGATGAATCAACCACAGAAATAAGGCTTTTGTGCATGTTGGACATGTCGTAATGATATTTCAGGTCATTGTACCCATCTTCTTTTTATTGGCGCTTGGTTACTGCACTGTAAAATTAAATTTGCTGACCCAAGAGCAAGTGAAAGCAGTGGGTGCTTTTGTGATTAGAATTGCACTGCCTGCGCTTTTACTTCACTCACTTGCTGGGAAAGACTTACATGAAATATGGTTACCCCAGTTTTTTTGGGTGTATAGCCTAGCAACAACGGCACTTTTTATAACTGCTTATTTTGTCGTCACACGGGTTTATCAAAACAATTCTAGCCATGCTGCCGTATTATCATTGGGTGCGTGTATGTCAAATACTGGTCTCATTGGAACGGCGGTGCTGACATTATTAATGGGTCAAAAAGGCATGACCTATATTTCATTGGTGGTCATTTTAGAAAGTGTAGTGTTGATTCCTGTGGTACTGATTTTGGCGGAGATGAATAGTAAGACCAATGTTTCCGTGCTCAAAATTATCAAGGAAATGATGAATACGCTGCTCAAAAATCCGCTGTTTATGAGTGTGGTACTCGGTATTTCTTTGTCAATTTTAGACTTTAAAATCCCTTTACTGATCGATCAATCTCTGACCTTACTTGGGCAGGCGGCTTCTCCTCTTGCATTATTTAGTATCGGTGGTGGGATTGTCGGGATGACCCTAAAATACGTCAATGCACAAACTTTTTATTTGGTATTTTCAAATAATATCGTCATGCCACTATTGGTATTTTTGGGATTAAGTTATCTGACTGATGCCAGTGAAGAGATGATTTATGCAGGAACCATTATTGCTGCTTTGCCGATGCCGACTATTTTTGGTATGTTGGGTCAAGCATATGGGCTAGATGATAAAGCCATGACCCCATTGTTAATGAGTACTATTGTCGGTTTTGCTATGACCAGTGGGATTATTGCATTGATCTAATGGCATTGATTTGATGATTATATGGATTGAGTTATATCATTAGACCTCTTGCGAAAGTAAAAACTATCCCCATATAAATGTCATGAGATATCAGAAATTAAACCATTTTTCAGATTCTGAATTCAAACGCTTGGTTGGCGTACCTCGGCAAGTTTTTACCGAAATGGTCGAGGTTTTAGCAAAAGCAGAATCACTTAAAAAGAAATCAGGGCGTCCTCATACATTAGCGCTTGAGGATCAATTGTTGTTAACGCTCAATTACTTAAGAAACTACAACACTCAGCTAGAATTGGCGGCGCATTATCATATTGCTGAGAGTAACGTGAATCGAACCATAAAAAAGGTTGAGGATGCGTTGATGAAATCAAGGCGTTTTACGCTTCCAAAACGATCTATCACCACAGCAGATGAACACTTTAATTGGGTTATTATTGATGCAACAGAATGTTCAATAGAACGTCCCCAAAAAAAATCAGAGTAAGTTTTACAGTGGTAAAAAGAAGAAACATACGCTCAAAGCACAAGTGATCTATCATCCAAAGAGCAAACAAATCATAGGTCTAGATCTATCAAGCGGTAGTCAACATGACATTAAATTGGCAAGAAAAACGATTGCAAAATTCAAGCATTGTGAATATGTGATTACTGATTTAGGGTATCATGGACTAGAGGAGCGTGGATTTAAGCTATTGACTCCTATTAAGAAAAAGAAGAATTTTGCCTTATCTGATATTGAGAAAAAGTACAATAAAATGATTGGAGAAATACGAATTGTGATTGAACACATCAATCGTCAATTGAAAACATTTAGAATATTGAGTGAACGCTACCGAAATAGACGCAAGCGATTCGGTTTACGCATTAGCTTAATCGCTGCACTGGTAAACCGGATAAACTTGCAATAATGACTTTCGCAAGAGGTCTATTATTTAAATCAGACTTTTAAAAGATACCATTAAAAAAACTCCATCAACGATAGATGGAGTTTTTATTCAACTTAAAAATAAATATCGAAATTTATGGTTTAAATTAAGACTTGGCTTTCGGTGAATTCTTGGCTTTTTCAGCAATCGCTTTATTTACAATGTCTAATTTTTCTTTTGCCGTAGGCACGTTCTGTTGTGCTAAAGCAGTAAAAATTTTCTTCGCTTCAGGTAGGTTTTGCGTCACGATATCACCATTGGCATACATATTCGCAACCGACAACAGCGCAGGGATAAAGTTCTTTTGTGCTAAGGATGAAATCGAGTTAAGCGCTTTATCGCCTAAAGCACGATTGTTGGTTTTCGCAGCGACAGATAAATCATAGATCGCTTTTGAGTACAGTGCTGAATAACTGCCTTTTTTGATTAAAGGATCAAGTTTTTGTAAGGCTTGCTTATCCGTTTCAGGTTTACCTTGAGCAAATAAAATGACCGCTTGTTCTACAATCGCTTCTTCAAAACCTTGTTTGGCTGCTTTGTCTAGATATTCAGTAGCTTTGGCTGGATTCTTTGTCAAACCTAAACTACCCGCTGCATACCCTTGTGACAAGATATAGTTTGCCAAAGCATAGCCTTGTTGACCTGCTTGATCATAGAGTGCCACAGCTTTTTTAGAATCTTGCTTGGTGCCTTTACCCGTTTGAGTTAAATAGCCTAAATTATACGTGGCTTGACCATTTCCAGCTTTAGAAAGTGTTTCAAGTTCTTTATAAGCCTGTTCAAAATTATTGGCTTTGATGAGGGTTTCAATTTTTGCAAATTGTGGATCTACAACAGGTGTATTTGCCATCGCAAACGTGCTTGATACCGCAAGCAATGCTCCACATAGAATTTTTTTCATTTTTTGACCTTTATACTTGGCTTTCTACAACAATTGTTTCTAAATCCATTTATTCAATGAAAAGAGGTTTCTAAATTACATTTTTATCATAGTCGCTATTGTGTGAATGTAAATATAGAAAATGTACCTAAATTGACGCATTCTATTCATATTTGTGCGCTCATTTTTGTATGTACTCAGCATTTATCTTACTCGATGATGTTTTAAATGAATCCGATGCAGTTGATTATTCGGTCATTATTTAATGTTTTTAGGCTAGGTTTCAGGTGTTGAGTCTGTTTAAATACCCGTCTGTATCGCTTGTGAGAAAACCATGTTTGTAAAAGGCATTAAACGTAATTATTTAAAAGTTCTTGAAGATGATTCGATTCCTGATGAAGAAAAAATTGATGCGCTTTTAATGAAGCTTGGTGCTGAGTATTTGGTCAGTAAAGATGATCGTGTCTATGTTTTCAAAAACGGCGATGCTGAAGCCAAATTTGATGCAAAGCATGCGCGTGCATATCATTTTAAAGATTATGTTGTGAAAGATATGAATAAATTATTCCACGACTTTAATTAAATATTTTTAGGCTTTTGGTATGCACAAAAGCCTTCCACTTAGATTGAACTAAACTGGATTGAATCAATCAAATTAAAAGCTTTAAAACGTGGGTTACGGCGTTGGTTAAAACGTTAAAATTTGAGTTACGGTATACGTGGAGTTTACCCATTTAGGTTTTTTATCATTTAATGATTGTTTGGCTGTGATTGATCATCAAGAATAAAGACTTAGATGATTTATGGTGATTGTCTTTCACGATGTAATTGTCCCCACGTTGCCATTTGTACCATTAAACCTTCTAGCGCTCTGCCTGAAGGGGTTAAATCGTACATCGCAATCTTTCGTCCTGTACCCACTTCATTCATTTCTATTTTCATGACCACGTCGTTTAATTCTAATTCTTTGAGTTCTTTAGAGATCATCCGGGGGGTAATGCCTTGGAGCAAACGTTCTATATCATTGAAGCGTCGAGGTTGCTTAATCATGGTAGCAACAATCGCCAATTTCCATTTGCCATTGATCACATTGGTGGCGTTTTTCAAGGCAACGATAAAGGCAACATTGCATTCATCTTCTAATTTAAGGTTATTTTCATTCATATCATAATTCTTTTGAATCAATAGATTATAAACGGATGATTATGTCGTATACGCTAAGAATAAAACGCGTTTAAAGCACTATACTTTTGTATAGTGAATATGCTCCATAAAATTCTTATAACTAAGCCTAACTTTTAAATGATCGATCTAGATCTGTATAGATATTAAATCCAGCAGATCGATCAACACAAGAATGATAGGTGAAAACAATGATTTTAGTCACGGGTGCGACAGGTAACTTAGGTGAGCATGTGGTCTCACATTTGAAACAACATTTGAGCTTAGACCAATTTGCTGTATTGGCACGCAATACTGATAAAGCACAAGCCTATGTCGAACAAGGCATAGAAGTACGCTTGGGCGATTTTGATGAACCAGAAAATTTGGTCAAAGCATTTGCGGGGGTGAGCAAATTACTTCTCATTTCAACCATGGATATGAACCGCTTGCAACAACATAAAAATGTAGTCGATGCTGCCAAGCAAGCTGGCGTTCGGCATATTATTTATACAGGTTTAGCGATACAAGATATACAAACTTCAGCCATAAAAGATTTGATGATCAGTCACTTTGAAACTGAAGATTACATTCGTGAAAGTGGACTTTTGTATACCTTTGCACGAAATACAATGTATGCAGAGGCAATTCCACAAATTATTGGGGAAAACGCTGTAAAAACAGGAATTTCCGTTGCAGGAGGTGAAGGCAAAGTCCCTTATGTCACGCGTGCAGAACTGGGTGAAGCCATTGCAAATCTATTGCATCAAACGGGACATGAAAATCAAATCTACAATTTAGTCGGCAGTCAAGCCTATAGCTATCAAGACATTGCTGATCTTTTAGAAGAAATGAAGCAAACAACTGTCTCTTATCAAGATTTACCTGTCCAAAACTATCGTGAACTTTTACAAAAGATCGGATTACCTGACTTTCTGATTTACCTTACACACGGCACTGTAGTGGATATTGCCAATCATCAATATGAAGTCGCAAGTACTGATTTAGAAAAACTTTTAGGTCGAAAAACTGCCCCTTTAAAAGACTATTTAAGCCAAGTTTACGCTTAAGTATATGAAGCAAATTGAATCAAAATAGGAAGAAAAAATGAAACTGATTGAAGCACTTAACTGGCGCTACGCTACCAAACAAATGACTGGTGAGAAATTACCACAAGAGATCGTGGATCAGATTTTAGAAGCTGCACGGTTAGCACCGACATCGGCAGGTTTGCAACCTTTCCATATTATCTCTATTAGTAACCAAGAACTGAAAGAAAAAATCGCTCCAGTTGCTTTAAACCAACCTCAAATTACGCAATCCTCGCATTTATTGGTATTTACCTCATGGGACACGATTCCAGATGAGCGTATTGATGAACGCTATAATTCAATGAACCGCGAACGGAATTTGCCTTTAGATACGACCATGGATGTGGTACAAAATTTAAAAACCTTATTTGCCACATTTACGGATGAACAGCAATATCACCATACAGCGAAGCAAGCGCATATTGGGTTTGGTATGGCGATTGCGGCTGCGGCAGAATTGGGTGTAGATGCAACACCGATGGAAGGCTTTGATAAAGATGGGTTGGATGAACTATTAGGCTTAAAAGAAAAAGGCTTAAAATCAGTGGTTTTATTGGCTTTAGGTCGTCGGAATCCTGAAAAAGATTGGTTATTGGGTTTAAAGAAATTCCGTATTTCTAAAGAAGAATTTGTGACCGATATTCAATAGTATTAGGTGTTGTTGAGAAGAAAAAAGACCACATGAATGTGGTCTTTTTTCTTCTATATGCTCAGTATGCTAGGTTTTTTTTAATTAAATCTACCATGAACCTGAAGCACCGCCACCGCCAGAGCTTCCGCCTGAATCACGTGGAGTTGAGGACGCTTTTGAGGATGAAGAGGGATTAAGATTGAATGTTGAACCTGAAGATGATTTTTGCTCTTTTGGGGCGGTCAGTTTGCTATATGGTTCAAAGGGACGTTCACGGTTTTTTTTGACTCTTATATATTGCTTACCATCCGTACCGATCACGATCTCAGGTAGTGGCGTCTTGGCTTTGTTGCTGTTTCTAAAATATAAGAACAGCAGCAGAAAGGGAATCGCACAGATTAAGCCACTGATGCCATAAAGTATGAGAATCAAAATCATTGTGCCCAATGAATACTCTTCATCTGCATTCAATTCCACTTCATTTTCTGTGTGTGATAAATCGTTGTTTTTATTTAAACTAGAAACACTTCTGAACACCGAATTCATCGCGATTTGGATACCATCGTAATATTGGTGCTGTTGAAAATAGGGTGCAAGATCGTGTCGAATGATTCGTCCTGCCTCGATATCCGTCAGTTCTCCTTCCAAACCATACCCCACCTCAAAACGCATCTTGCGCTCATCTTTGGCGATTACCAGTAATAACCCATTATCGAGTTTTTCATTGCCAATTTTGAGCGTATTAAAAATATCAAGCGCATATTGTTCGACAGATTCATTATCTGTTGTGGGAATCATTAAAATTTTAAAATCGATATTTTTTTCTTTATAAAGTAGTTCATTTTGCTGTTGAAGGTGTTGGATTTGATCAATGGTGAGCGTTTGTGTTGTGTCAACGATGTGGTCTTTTTTAAGTTGTTCTAATACTGAAGAATTAATCTCGGCATAAGTTAATGTAGTACTGATGAGACTCAACAAAAGGACAAAAAAACGAACTATAAAATGGTGAGACGAGGCATTGGAAAACATTATTTTTATAAATCTTTTTCTTAATATGTTTTGATTTTAATTTGCTGAAATAAAAAAGCCAAACAACTTTTGTTATTTGGCTTTATTTTCAAATTTGCAATGATCAATTAGGACGAGCTACATCACCATTTAAGTATTCTGGTAAGTCTAAAACTGTAATATCACTTAATTCAGCCAATGCATCAGGGCGTGCCACCACCAGTGCGACATAACCATTGTCAATCGCTGTGCTATTCACCACCTGAACATGAGCATGGAGTTGTTCGGCTTGAGCAGGGGCAGTCCCTGTGCCTTGAATCGCATGTAACCATGCTTTTGGCTTTGCTTTAAACCATAAACGAGCAATGACTTCCTGACCCAAGTAACAGCCTTTGTCATAGTGAACGCCTTCACGTTGATGCAAACGCAATTCTTGAGGTTGGAATACATGCTCAATCGCTTGATTGATATAAGCTTGACCGTTTTGAATGGCTTGAACTTCCCAAGCATGAACATCGGTTACATCGGTAGAAAAAGTGGTAATGCCATCATTGAGCGTTGGATAAACCTGACCTGTTTCTTCAAGCTTCATTTTTGAGAAAGCACCAAACTTTTTAATGTGCTTGGCAAATTCTTCAGCTTGATCGGCAGTGGTCACAATCTCAAAGCTTTCTGAATTTAACTTAGTTAACCATAAACCGAAATGAATACGACCTTTTAAATCGCAGATCGCGGTATAGCGGGTGAGATTTTCTTCAAGGCGTTCAACGTGTAAAGTCACCTGACCTTGAAGGAATTTTTGTGCATCTACACCATTTAAGGTGAATGAGGAGAAAGCTAAATTGCTCATTTATTCATCTCACGAATCAAGTCTAATACTAAAGAATTATCCTAATTTTCCACTATTTTCAGCAAAAAAGCACATTTAGAGCATTTATACTAAGATTTCTGTAACTAATTATTTCAAAAACCCTGATTTTTATACTTAACTATATGAAATATATAAAATTTGGGAAATGGACTTTTGACAGCGTACAATGCCTAAAACTTGATTGATTCCAATCGAAAAGAAAGATAGCTAGAAAAGTGATAAGGCAGGTAAGCAATGAATAACAATTATCGTAAACCACTGCAGGGTACCCAGCTTGAATACTATGACGTGCGTCAAGCCGTTGAAGATATTCAGCCAGGCGCATATGCGAAACTTCCATACACCTCAAAAGTCTTGGCTGAACAATTGGTACGCCGTTGTGATCCTGCCATTTTAGAGCAATCTTTAAAAGAACTGATTTACTCGAAACAAGACCACGATTTTCCATGGTATCCAGCGCGTGTCGTGTGTCATGACATTCTAGGTCAAACCGCACTTGTTGACCTTGCAGGCTTACGTGATGCGATTGCAGAACAAGGGGGTGATCCATCTAAAGTCAATCCTGTTGTACCAACACAACTCATTGTTGATCACTCACTCGCAGTAGAGTTTGGTGGTTTTGATCCTGATGCGTTTGAGAAAAACCGTGCGATTGAAGACCGTCGTAATGAAGACCGTTTTCATTTTATTGAATGGACCAAAACAGCCTTTGAAAATGTCGATGTGATCCCTGCGGGTAACGGCATCATGCACCAAATTAACTTGGAGAAAATGTCTCCAGTGATTCAAAACCGTGCGGACAAAGATGGTAAGCGTGTGGCGTATCCAGATACTTGTGTCGGTACAGATTCGCATACCCCGCATACCGATGCGCTTGGTGTGATTTCGATTGGGGTCGGCGGACTCGAGGCTGAAAATGTGATGCTCGGCCGTGCATCTTGGATGCGTCTACCTGACATCATTGGTGTAGAGTTAGTGGGGCAGCGTAAGCCGGGCATCACGGCAACCGATATCGTATTGGCTTTAACGGAGTTCTTACGTAAAGAACGTGTCGTCGGTGCTTACCTTGAGTTCTTCGGTGAAGGTGCGGACAGTATGTCAGTGGGGGATCGTGCAACGATCTCAAACATGACCCCAGAGTACGGCGCAACCGCTGCGATGTTCTACATTGATCAGAACACCATTGATTACTTAACCCTGACTGGTCGTGAACCTGAGCAAGTGAAACTTGTAGAAAGCTATGCCAAAGAAATTGGTCTTTGGGCAAGTGACATGACTGGGGCGCAATATCCACGTGTGCTTCGTTTTGATTTATCGACTGTGACTCGTAATATTGCAGGTCCATCAAACCCACATGCACGTGTGTCCACCTCTGACTTAAAAGCCAAAGGCATTGCAGGGAATTTAGATGCGGCTCGTGCTCAAGAAGCTGAAGGTTTAATGCCTGATGGTGCAATCATCATTGCAGCCATTACTTCATGTACCAATACCTCAAACCCACGTAATACGGTTGCAGCAGGATTGCTTGCACGTAAAGCCAACGAGTTGGGCTTAGTGCGTAAACCTTGGGTGAAATCATCATTTGCACCGGGGTCTAAAGCAGCTGCGCTTTACTTAGAAGAAGCAGGTGTACTCAAAGATTTAGAAAAATTGGGCTTTGGTATCGTGGCCTATGCATGTACCACGTGTAACGGCATGTCAGGTGCACTCGATCCAAAAATCCAACAAGAAATTATTGAACGTGACCTATACGCAACTGCGGTGTTATCGGGGAATCGTAACTTTGATGGTCGTATCCATCCTTATGCAAAACAAGCATTCTTGGCATCGCCTCCGCTTGTGGTGGCATATGCAATTGCAGGCACCATTCGTTTTGACATTGAAACGGATTCATTAGGAAATGATAAAGATGGCAATCCAATTTACCTCAAAGACATTTGGCCGTCTGATGAAGAAATTGATGCGCTGGTAAAAGTGGCTGTGAAGCCTGAGCAATTTAAGAAAATCTACATTCCCATGTTTGATTTGGGTGTGAATGAAAAAGCGATCAGTCCACTTTACGACTGGCGTCCGCAAAGTACCTATATTCGTCGTCCACCTTATTGGGAAGGTGCACTTGCAGCACCTCGTACACTCGCCAATATGCGTCCGCTTGCGATTTTGGGTGACAACATCACCACCGATCATTTATCTCCATCGAATGCGATTGTTTTAGATTCTGCTTCAGGTGAATACTTGAAGAAAATGGGCTTGCCTGAAGAAGACTTTAACTCCTATGCAACGCATCGTGGCGATCACCTCACTACGCAACGTGCAACATTTGCCAACCCGAAATTGTACAACGAGATGGTCGTTCGTTCTGACGGTACGATCAAGCAAGGTTCGAAAGCGCGTGTAGAGCCTGAAGGCGAAGTGATGCGTATGTGGGAAGCGATTGAGACGTACATGAACCGTAAGCAACCGCTGATCATCATTGCGGGTAAGGACTATGGTCAAGGTTCAAGCCGTGACTGGGCTGCGAAAGGTGTGCGTCTTGCAGGGGTTGAAGCGATTGTCGCGGAAGGTTTCGAGCGTATTCACCGTACTAACCTTGTGGGGATGGGCGTGTTACCGCTTGAGTTTAAAGCGGGTATGGACCGTAAAACTTTCGGTTTTGATGGAACAGAGTTGTATAGCGTGATTGGTAATATTGCGCCTCGTTCGACGTTGACTTTGGTGGTTGAGCGTTCAACGAAAGATGGTCAAAATGAAATCCTTGAGATTCCTGTCACCTGCCGTTTGGATACCGAAGAAGAAGTGCATGTGTATGAAGCGGGTGGGGTGCTACAGCGCTTTGCACAGGATTTCTTAGAAGGGAATGTGGCTTAATTTTCTATTAATCCTCCCCAACCCTCCTTTTTCAAAGGAGGGAGTTCCCCTCTTTTTTAAAGAGGGGTTAGGGGAGATTAAAGTTGTTGATATTGTTGTAAAAAAACCCACATTAATATAGGGTTTTTTGAAAGAAATATTGAGTGATTATAGATGAATTACGATGATGATATAAATGAATTAAAACTGAGTGATTTTGAAAAAAATGGATTACAAGTATATAGAAATTATAAAACTAGCTTTCACAAACATGAAATAAAACTATTTATTGAGGAATGTGATAGAGGAAATTACGAAAATTTAAAAGATTTAAAACAGGTTTTAGGCTTGATTCTTAAAGAAGATATAAAATATTTGCCAATAATTTTGTGCTCTTTTGCTGATGAGTGTTTTGAAAGACTTCTTAAGAGAATTATACCTGAAGGTATTCCAGGAGGTTCAAAGTCTATTCTAGATGGCTTTGGGAGTGTATCTAGTTTTTCCAACAGAATTCAAATTGCATATATTTTCGATCTTCTTAGTAAAGATATTTTACTTGAGCTTAATAACTTCAGAAAAATAAGAAATGATTTTGCTCATCAATGGAATCTTGAAGAAAGTAAAAAAAAGTTAAAGACTATAATTAATTCTAGATCTATAAAGATTGAAGAGCTACTAATAGAAAACGGAAAAATTAGTGAAGACTTAGAAGAAGATGAGCAATGGAAATGTCATTTAGTTTTTTTTGTTGGGAGAATATATTACGAATCAGAGCTTTATTATAACTGTATTAAAAAAGGATTAAATCCAAACACTGTACTTTATAGTGGTGAACAAACACCTAAACTATTCAAAGAAGTAACAAAACTAGTTCATGAACACTTACAGAAACATAGAGTTTGATTCCAAAAAATGTTAAATTTAAATTGTTAAAAGGCATAATTATAGGTTGAAAAATAATCAAAAAATACCTATCATAAGATATATATCAAAACTCATGGAGTCGCCGTATGACTACCGCAAAAGTTTTTATGACAGGGCGTAGCCAAGCTATTCGTTTACCAAAAGAATTTCGCTTTGAAGGCAAGGAAGTCGAAATCTTCCGCCGTGGCGATGAGGTAATACTGCGAGAAAAACCAGTCACAGCAGAGCAGTTGTTTAAAGTTTTGGCGCAAATGCCTGATGACTTCTATGCAGAAGAAAGAGTGGATGAACTACCGCAAGAACGAGAAGAGTTCTAATGCCAACACAATATTTATTGGATACCAATATTTGTATCTACATCACCAAACATCAACCTGAAATCGTTCGTAAGCATTTTGAAAAACATTTACCCCTTGGCAATATTTTAATTTCAGTGATTACATTAGGAGAATTACGTTTTGGTGCAGAAAAAAGCCAAAACAAAGCAAAAGCCTTACGTGTTATAGATGAATTAGTTTCAATTATTCCAGTGATTGAATTAGATGAAAACGTTGCAGAGCACTATGCACAGATTCGTAAGGATCTGACTGCCAAAGGACAAATTATCGGAAACAATGACTTATGGATAGCAGCGCATGCAAGAGCAAATAATTGGGTCATGGTGACGAATAATGAAAAAGAGTTCTTACGTGTTGAAGGACTAAATGTCGAAAACTGGGTCACCAAACCTACGTAAAGCAATCAAAATTTCGATTGTAAATATCACTTCGCCCAATCGACATCATCATCCGTCGAAATGGACAATAAAACATCATCATGAGTGGAGTATATTAGACTCACCATTTCTAATAACTACGGAGAACCAAGATGGTAACTGCTGGCTCAAAACCGGGAACAGGTTTCTATTTTTGCGTTCAGTGCGGACATCGCACTTACTTAGAAATTGGTACAGACCGTCTACCACCGTGTACCAAGTGCCAAGGCAATCAGTTTAACAACAAGAACGCCTAAGCCAACACACTAAAACAGCGATCCCTGTTTTAAATAAAAAGCCCTATTACTCCATAGGGCTTTTTTGTTATCTTTAAAACTAGACTTCAATCACAATAACCAACAACAAAAACAGGAATCATCATCATGGAAACCATCTTAGGATTATGTATCGGCATTGGCTTAAGCGCAGCGTGTGGATTCCGTGTATTTGTCCCATTGCTTGTGATGAGTGTAGCATCCCTCATGGGCTGGTTTGAACCGATGAAAGGCTTTGATTGGCTTGCAATGCCATCGGTCTGTATCGCACTGGCTGTCGCAACCGTTTTTGAAATAGGGGCGTACTATATCCCTTGGGTCGATAACTTACTCGATACCATTGCCACACCCGCAGCACTGGTTGCAGGCACACTGACTACGATGGCAGCAGGCACAGGGGAAATGTCACAGTTTGCCAGTTGGGCATCGGCACTCATCGTGGGTGGAGGAACTGCAACCGCAGTACAAATGAGTACTGTAGCAGTCCGTGGACTATCCACTGCGACCACAGGCGGAGTAGCCAATCCAGTGATTTCAACAGGAGAGTGGATTGGTGCATTTGCAGTGTCAATCTTGTCTTTAATTGTTCCAGTTTTGGTGGTGATTGTTGGTGTGATCGCATTGATTTGGGTAATACGTTGGATCAGAATTAAAAAGAAAAATAGCATCGCAACAGCAATTAATTAAAGCTGAAAATAAGATGGATTAAAGGCTTGTAGAATGAAGATTGATTTAGATTGTATCGAGCAATAATTTAATTTAAAGAATGAGTTAAGCTTAAATTTATGGAAGGTCAAATGCATGATTGACCAGATATAAATATCGACAAAATGATTGATTTTTACTCCAAATACCCATATTTTGATTATGTAATTATAAAGACATAAAATTTATATGGGATTGTTGTTTTTGTGCATTTGGTACGAAAATTTGAAATGTAGGGGAGAAGATTAATGATCAAATATATCGTCGATGAAAATGCATTACCGAGTGGCGCTTATCAAATGCATAATGCAACACGAGGCTGTGAAGACATCCCCAATCTTAAAAACCAAATATTCATTGGCAACTTTGCCGATTGTGATCTTGCACTCAAACGTGCGCGTATGAATTGGCCCAGAGAAAAAGTCGTTCCATGCCCGAAATGCTGTGTGGACTAATGATCTATAGATGGTTTTCTATTCATTTTGGAGATTTAGAGTTTAAATTAAGTCGATGTAATGAGGACTCGAGCTCAACTGAACAAAATTGATAATTCATTTTATAAATCATCATTGGCAACAAGCACCTTATGTGAGTTAAGGTCGATATCAATTAAATGCAAAAGCGATACAGTTGCACGATGAGGTGGCGATGAATTCGTGGTGATCTTACAAAACACGGATCAAGCGGGCACAGAAAAATATGCAAGATGTCTTAGAGATATTTTTAAAAGCGGATTAAAGCAGCGCTACGCTTTTGATTTCAGTACCGAGGTCGGTTATTCAATGAGCTTCCTGCTAACCTTGATGAGGCAACCCATCTCACTGACCAGCTGATATATACATCAAAAGTAAAAGGTAAATCACAAACCACAATTCGAGTTGCATAATCTGTAATTGAAATCTTTGTATTAAAAATTCTCTTAAAAGGATGATTGTTGGTAAATAAAAGACTTATTTTGATTCATTTGGAAAATATTATTTAAAATTTAAACTAAAGTGAAAATATTTCTCAAATAGATTAAAAAATAGCGCATCTTAGGAAATTAATCCCGAACAACTTTGACTACTATATCTCTCAAGGGTGTGACGGGAATTGAAAAGAGTAGCATGCTGTTAGCGGCGCAAAACGCGAATGCAGTACTCACCCAAAAGGTCTCGATTCGACTTAGGACGCTATAGATTACCAATTTATATGCACATGGTTATAACTTACAAAGTTATGCTCGTTGAAGTTAAACATTATGTTTTTCCCAACACCCTTAAAAATTCTGAAAGACAAAACCAATAAAAAAATAGAACCCATCAACATAAAAATCAAAACAACAACCTCCCTCAAGTAAAACGCCATCTTATATTTATTACAGCGCTATAAAATTGAAGTTATTTCAATCCATTGATAACATATGCACACAATTTACATTTTAAAATAATGATATGAAAAAATTAAAAACGATCATGCTCCTTTTGTTAACGCTTAATCTTTTTGCATGTGATCAAATCTCTAATATTCAAAAAAATGCAGATAATGCATTTGGTGATCAACATTTCAAAACAGCTATTTCATTAATCGAATTGCATAAAATAAGATATGGACAATATCCTGAAAATTTAGAGCAAATTAAATTTACGGGAAGTTGGGATTTGATGGCATTGCAATCAGTAAGCTATAAGCAAAATGCTGAAGGTTATGACCTAGACGTTGTAAATGGATGGGTTGGACAGCCTGAAATCAAATATCCCGATGAGTTTTGGCAAGGTTTAGGCATTCAACATAGCAATATGAAGTAATCAGTTTCATAGAATAAATGTGCTGGGCTGTCGAAGATTGACAGTCTAAGCACCACTTGTTATTTTGCGCGCACTTTTGCTGAAGCTGTTATTTCATGGCGCTGAACGATAATTTTGTCTATATGCCTCCTCAGGGTGAACTTTCAATTCTTTATGAGGATGATGATCTGGTCATCATTGAAAAACCTGCAGGACTATTGTCTGTCCCGGGGCGTTTACCTGAGCATCATGACAGTGCGTATTTTCGTGTTTTAGAGCAATTTCCAAATGCCAAAATCACCCATCGTTTAGATATGGCAACATCGGGTATTTTGATGTTTGCCAAGCATCGGGATGCCGAAGTAGCGGTGAGTAAAATGTTCCAAGCACGTACCGTTAAAAAAAATTATATCGCTTTGGTACAAGGAAAACTGCCTGATACAGGTCGTATCGAAGTGCCTCTGATTACCGATTGGGAAAATCGTCCACGTCAAATTGTGCATTTTGAATTGGGTAAGCCAGCACTGACTTTGTATGATCGTGTGACATATGATGAAGCAACAGATGTTAGTCGCGTGTTATTGACACCGATTACAGGTCGTTCGCATCAACTTCGTGTGCATCTACAATATATTGGTCATCCAATTACAGGGGATAAGCTTTATCATCCTGAGCCGACACGTAGTCCATTGGGTCGTATGGCATTGCATGCAAGTTATTTGGCATTTACTCAGCCATTGAGTGGCACAGAATTAGAGATTGTTTGTGAAACTGCTTTTTAAGGGATAAAAGTGGCAATCAACATTAAAAATCGTATGATGTGAATATCTTAAAAGAAAATTATCGATGAAAATAATAATTAAAGTCGCACGTGATAGTGTTGCGCTGGGCGATGATTGTACTGCCCCGAATAAACGAGAATTCGAAGTAGCGCAAGATTCTACAGTGGCAGATTTTTGTCATTTAATGATTGAAAGTGATTATTTACCTCCTATTCAGGGAGGTGAAGCGACTTGGGTTTTAACATTCCAAAATCAACCGATTGCGGTGTTTGCTCAGCAATGGAATGACCCTAAATATCTAGTCGATTCAAATGAGGCATTGTCAAACTATATAAATCGTTTAAGTGATCCGCGCAATGATCATTTTTGGTTTGATTATCAATGCCAAAAAGATCCACAAAAAATCTATCGAAACCTAAAGCTTTAATATGATTGTGTCAGATTAAATTTAAGATTAAAAAATATATCTCCAAATTGAAATAGAATTAAGCTAAGGTGGTTCTAACCTGATGAAAAGAAACACAAGGATTCTACAATGACTGAACGCGACCTAGCACTATTTCCAAATGATGATAATGGTGATGTCCTTTGGCAAATGGCTCAAGACGGTGACGACCTCACTGAAGCACATGAAATTGAATATTCAATTGCATTCACAGACAAAGCAAAAGCTGAACAGTGTGCATTATTTCTTTTACATGAAGAGCAAAAAATCAGTCTCTTTATTGATGAAGAATCAGAAACCCAAGAGTGGATTATTACTATTTATGTCTACATGGAACCTGAATATTCAGACATCGTCGATCTAGAAGAATGGTTCACCAAAATTGCCAATGAACATGGCGGTGAATACGATGGTTGGGGTTGCATGGCATATGTCTATGATGACGAAGACATTGATGAAGAATTCCAAAGTTAATTTTTTTGAAGCGTTATTGTTAAAATAGCCAATAAAATTCAAATCAGCCCTAATATTTAAAAATATTGGGGCTTATTTTTAGATGAACAATGAAACTTATGATAAAGCGAACTTACTCACTCTACGCTGAACAATAAGACTGATTTAAATCATAACTAAAATATTGGAATGCTTTGATAGCTATAAATTAATGTTATAATACAGACTTTCTTTTTTGCTTCATTTTTTAAATTTGGAAATTATTATGTCTTTACCAAGCTGCCCAAAATGTAACTCAGAATATACGTATGAAGATGGCGAACTATTGATTTGTCCTGAATGTTCACATGAATGGAAAGAAGGTGAAGTCGCTGAATATGTTGCGATTATTAAAGATGCTGTTGGTAATGTTTTAGCCGATGGCGATACTGTGACAGTGATTAAAGATCTTAAAATTAAAGGCTCATCATCCGTCGTTAAAGTCGGCACGAAAGCAAAAAATATTCGTTTGCTTCCAGATGCAAATGATGGTCACGATATTGATTGTAAGGTAGATGGTTTTGGTCCAATGAAACTCAAATCCGAATTTGTAAAAAAAGCATAAATTCTACAATTCTTGTGAATAGCTGGCTTTAAGATTCAGTGTGTTTAGAAATATATGCACACTTTAAGTCAGTGCTTCACTTTAAGATTTTCCATAATGCACACAGCATAGTAAATCCAAAATTATCCGACTAGACATAATGAAGATAGTCAAAAAAGCAGTTTTGTCAGGCAAATACGCTTGGACGTTGTCTCTTATCGCTTTATTTTTAAAATCTATTTTCAATTTGATCAGTGCAGATATTGAATTGGAACAGTAATTTATTAGTTGAATACGGCATCGCAAACTCATATTTCTATTCAATTAGCTTCATTGCACTCTACTTTTAAACAGTTAAAATACTGCTCACTTGTAGTTCAGTATTTTTTAATCTTTCAGAGCATTCATTACTTTAAAAATAATTTCTCTAACTACCTTATTTGTATAAAATAAATCTTGGCGGACCATTTATTTAGTTGTATTAAAAAATAGTCCTAGTTTGTCAAATTTTAATAAAATTGTTCACAAAAAAATCATAATAAATGATAAAAATCCCAAAATTCCCCCTTACTTTAATGGATTAAAAGTGTTAACTTCATCACAAATATAAGAAAAATGAGGAAGCAAACCGTGCCAATTCAAATAGACGGTGACAAAATCATTGCACAAGAAGTTTTGGCTCAAATTGAGTTGTGGGATCAAGCTGTGGTCGGCACAAATATTAAAGCACTTGCGAATCAATGCTGTCCTGAAATGCGTATGTTCGATGTCAGTAGTCAGTTGAATAACATCGAAGAATATAAAACAGAATGGGCGAAGTTCAGCCCTTACTTCATGGAAGGTATGCAGATTTCACGCCGTGAAATTAAATTACATACCAGCGACTCTTTGGCTGTTTTACATTGTCTCTCTAAAGTTGAACATAGTGCTTTAAAAGGGAAGTTGCAAATGCCTTGGTGTCGTACGACTCTATGTTTAAAAAAGCTGGGTGATGAATGGCGCATTGTACATCAACATATTTCTATGCCTGTGGACATCATCACGGGAAAGGCCGTCCTATTGAAGGATAAGCCTAAGCTGCGGCTGGTGGTTTAAAGTTTACTGCTTTGAGCAGAATTTATTCTAAAGAGCTTCTCACAAGAGATCTAAAGAAATAAATAGACCTGTAATCAACTTTACGGGTATTTTTATTGAAGGGTCCAAAATGTCAATCTGATGCCTAAGCTTAATAAATTCAGTTATAGGATGTGTGTGGTGATCTTTAAATCAGGTGTTATATGCTGGTGATTAAAATAACGAATTTCGGAAATGAATAATGGGATTTCATGATCTGTATCGAATGAGTTCACATGCGGTGATTTGTAACCAAGATGGACAGATACTGTTACTCAAAGCGAACTATGCTGATCATGCTTGGGGATTACCTGGTGGCGGTTTAGATGTCGGTGAAACGATACATGATGCGCTAATTCGTGAATGCCAAGAAGAGCTAGGTTGTGAGGTAGAAGTGAAATATTTGTCAGGTGTCTATTACCATTCAGCTATGAATTCACATGCGTTTATATTTCGATGCGAGCTGATTAGACATAATGAAAACACAAAAATACAGCTCAGTGATGAACATTCGGAATATGCTTGGTTTGATGTAGAGGCTTTATCCAAAATTCAACAGTTAAGAGTGACAGATTGTCTTGCTTTCAATGGTTCTGTCATCAGTCGCGCTTTTTAGGAGCAAATATGGCTATTTCATTTGATCAATGAACCGATGCTGAGTTGCTGAATATCGCCAATCAGATGATGGATTCACTTATGCAGGCATCGATTGAAAAAGACTATGCCAAGCATATTCAGTATTTTAGTCAACGTGCTAAAAGCGCATTGGATGAAACGCAATTTAAGATTGTGTGCGGTGTTTATCAAGAGAAGATGGGTCTATTTACAGAACGAGAATTTGTAAAACTGTTCCGACGCCCTGAATCTGTAGCGGTAATTTGGACGCAAAAATACAGTAAAGCCGAAGGTGACTATGTTGCTGAAATGGTCATGCTGATTGAAGATGATCAATATAGAGTCGATCATGCTTTTGTGTTCTAATCATGAACAACGGTTCACCAAACTTGGTGGATGATTTTTAAATTTATATTTTAATAAGATGATCAGTAATCATAATGAATAATCAAAATTTACAAGCTCTATTTGAGCAAACCCAACAAAACTATGAGTTGATTCCGCAATTTATAACGGAATTATTGGACGCTGAAGTTTTTTGTCTGGGTACACAGGATGATGCAAAAAACTTCCAATTCCGCGTATTGGAGTCGGCAGAGGGTGAACAGGCAATTCCATTTTTCTTATCGCTAGACATGATTCATTCAGATGTAGGTGTGGATGCTGAATATTTTAAAATGATTACTCGCGAGCTTTTCTCCATGACCAGTGGAGCAACTTTGGTCATGAATCCGACCTCTGATTTGGCGAAAGAGTTTTCCCCAGATGAGGTGAACGCTATATTGAATATGGATATGGATGAATTGTGATCTGAAATCGATTCAATTTTACAGTTCAATTTGAAAAAAGACGATCTATTGATCGTCTTTTTTACGCACTAAAACAACTTTTTAGCTAAAAAAGCTGTTTAATTTGCATAAAATTTGATTAAATAGACAGCATTCAAAGATACGCTAAAAAAGATAATAAATATGCTTTCCAATATATTTTCGGCTATAGAAAAACTTGGCTTAACCGCTCAAAAAAGAGCCATACACGCACAGTTTAGTAATCCAAGCTTAAATGAAGAAGTGTTTCTACAACGAATAGATGGTCAACATGCGCTCAATGAGGGGCTTAAGGCAGAGTTGATTTGTTTATCCACTAACGCAACTATCTCGCTTAAACAATTTATTGGTTGCCAAGTCGCTGTGGATCAAGTCACCGATCAGGGTAAGCTGTTTCGTACCACAGGGATTATTACCGAAGCAGCGCAAGGGCAAAGTGACGGTTCACTGACCCTGTACAAACTTACACTTCAAGATCCTACATCTCTATGGCATAAACGGCTGAATAACCGTGTTTTTATGAATAAGTCTGCGATAGAGGTGATCGAAACCATTTTTCAGGAATGGCAAAGCAAAAGTGCACTATTTGCTGCAAGTCTCAGTTTAGATCTTGGTGGACTTAAACAACAGTATGATGTGCGTCCTTTCATTATGCAAAGTAATGAAACCGATTACGACTTCTTGACGCGTCTCATGCGCAGTGAAGGTATCAATTGGCTGATTGACGAAGCTCAACTCCAAGTACCTGTCTCATCAACTTCCATAGAAGCTCAAAAGCTCAGGCTGATAGACGATAGTAGCCAATACCAAGCACTTGAACGCAGAAACATCCGCTTCCATCGCAGTAGTGCAACTGAAAGAAAAGACAGTATCATTAGTTTTGTGGGGCAACGTAGTATTCAACCCACTGCTGTGCATGTACAGCGTTGGCAATCAGATGTGCTGGAACAAGAAGAAGGAGCAGGCACGGTTCAAAGCAAGCATAAACATAGTGATAACTATGATAATGCGAGTTTGGCTTTGGAACAGGCTTGGCATTTCAGCCCTGCATGGATGCAAGATCTAAAGGGTGAAGATCAGGCGACAGCATCAAATAATAGTCAAATTGAAAAATTTAATAAGAATCTCAGTAATTATTACGATACTCAAAGTAAGCAGTTTGTAGCAAGGTCAACTGTTAGAGATACACAAGTTGGTTATTGGTTTGAATTTAATGACCATCCTGAAGTTGATGAGCATAGTGGTGCTGATAAAGAGTTTTTGATTGTTGGTAAGAGTTATTACAACCAAAATAATTTGCCTAAAGATTTGGATGATCAAATTGGTCAACTACTTGTGCAGAGTAATTGGTTGCCTTCAAATTTAAGCCAAGCTAATCAAGAGAGACAGCTTAATAATCTAATATTACAACGACGAAACGTCAGTATTGTTCCTGAATTTAATCCATTGAAGCATCGTCCTGCAGCTCATCCACAACGTGCCAAAGTTGTTGGACCGCCTGGCGAGGTGATTCATGTGGATGAATGGGGACGTATTAAAGTCCGTTTTTTATTCACTCGTAGTGAAGATCATCAACACGATGGAGGGGCGGGTGCAAATGAAAATGATACTGACTCTGCTTGGGTAGATGTTCTTACTCCTTGGGCGGGTGATGGATATGGTGCTCGCTTTTTACCGCGTATCGATGAAATTGTCGTCATTGATTTCTTTGATGGGAATATTGATCGTCCTTTTGTAGTGGGACGCTTGCATGAGGCTCAACGCAGTCCGACTAAGTTCGATGTACAAGGTCAGTTACCAGATACCAAGAAATTGAGTGGTATCCGTTCTAAAGAAGTAGCTGGTGGAGGATTTAACCAGTTAAGATTTGATGATACAACTGGGCAAATTAGTGCACAGCTTCAGAGTAGTCATGGAGCAAGTCAACTCAACTTGGGAAATCTAAGTCATCCAAAATCATCCGATAAAAGTGATGGACGAGGAGAAGGATTTGAGCTTAGAACTGACCAGTGGGGGGCAGTGCGAGCTGGACAAGGTCTACTTTTAAGTACATATAAACAAAACTTAGCTAAAGAAGATCACTTTGATGCAGTTGATGCTAAAAAGCAGCTTGAAAGCAGTTCTCTTAATAGTAAAGACTTAAGTGATATCGCTAAAAAGCAACAGGCGGATGAGTTGGAATCATTTGAACAACTTAAACTGTTCGCTGAACAAATTGAGAAAGAAGTTGCTCACTTTAAAAAATCTATTTTGTTACTTACCTCAATAGACGGTGTGGCGATTAGTACGCCAGAAGATATTCATTTGTCTGCAGATGGTCATATCAATCAAGTTGCTAGTGGTAGTATCAATTTAAGTACTCAAAAGAATTTATTAGCACAGGCATTGGGGAAAGTCAGTGTTTTTGCTGCTCAATCAGGTATTAGTACGATTGCAGCAAAAGGTAAAATTGAAGTTCAGGCTCAGGATGATGCACTTGACTTATTAGCAAAATCTGGGATCAAAATAGCGTCTACAGAAGATAAAATTGAAATCAGTAGTCCAAAAGAAATTGTGATTACTGGTGGTAACTCTCAAATCAAAATCAATGGTTCAGGGATTTTTCCTTCGACGAGTGGTAAATTTGAAGTTAAAGCAGGTCAACATTTATTCCAACCAGGTCAAGGTGTATCCGCTGCGGCAAAACTTCCTAAGCCTAGCAAATTGAAAGGTGCATTGGATTTACTGCGTAGTTACGGGAAGGAAGATTTTTTCAAGCAAAATGCTTATAAAGTCATCGATTCTTTAGGAAAAGAAGTGACTGGAAAACTTGATGCAAATGGTTTTGCAGCTGTAACAGGAATTGCACCAGGTCCAGCCAAAGTTATTTTTGATAAAGATAAGAGAAGTTGCTGGTCACCTTCAAGCCATTTTGAAAGTCGTAGTTACCAGTGGTCCAATGGATTTGTAGGCGCTTCTGCTAGTGGAGGAGTGCTACAAAGTTTATTGGGTGGGGCTGGTCAAAATTTAATGAACCAATTAAAAGATAATTTGTTCAATTTAAATGGAGATACACTTAAAGATATAGGTAGGTCCGCGTTAAATGATTTGGGTGGCAAAGCATTGAATCAATTCGCTAATCAAGTGGGCGGGAGTTTATTAGGTGGTATATCCAACCAGCTGAATTTAAATCTGTCTGCTGATCAATTGATGAATGCAGGGCAAATGTTGGCTAATGGCTATGAGACAGTGGAAACGATAAAGGAGCAAGGATTAGATTTCTTTAAAGATCAAGCCGAAGCACTTTTCAAGGATGGACTCAGTAATAGTTTAAATGCTTTGGGAGCGGGGGGGGCGAGCGGTTACGGTTTTAATGGAGGTTTTAATCCTCACTCAAATGTGTCATCAAATAATGGCTTTTTAGGAGGGTATACTCCTAGCAATAGTTTTGACTCCGCGAGTGTATTTACAACAGACGATAGTCCCGTGGTTGTAAATGATGATTTTATTTCACAAGAATATTTTCAAAACAGTAACCTAACTTACTCAGAAACATTGAGAGTGAGTAATGAGGGCGAGCAATATGATGCTATACAAAAAGATATCAATACTCATACTGATTTAAGTACCTCGACTCATGTGGATCAAGAAGAAATATCTGTTGAGCACTCAGATAAACAACAAGATAAACCCTTATTTGAGGTAAAAGATCCTGATGAGCCTGTGGTTGTTCATGACTCTTTTATTACGCAGAAATATTTCAGTGAAGGTAATGTCAATTATACGGAGACAATTCGAGAAGTGAAATTACCAGATTCGGAAAATTTCAATGCGCAGAATAAGAAATAGTTAGATTTGCACCTAAAAATGCAGATAAGTAATGTAAGTAATTTTATATAGATCTAAAAAATTAAAAGGTAACAACATGACATTCCAAGATACAGCAAATTCAGGTAATCCAGGCCAAGGACAAGAACAGGTTCAAGATACTCCCCCTGAGTTGGCTGTGTTTAATTTGGAAAGCACCCGTTCACCGACCGATTTACAACGCATTGCCAGTCAAGTGCAACTGTTTTTATCCAGTTGTGGTCAAACCAACTTACAACAACTGCAAGCCTATGCCAACGTCCCGATGGTGGCGAATTCTTTTGCCTTAACCGGCAGTGTGCTCGATGTGATCTTGTTTGCACTGAAGCCCAAGCAAGGTGATGCCGGCGTACAACAGGCAGCGCTACTCAGTGCCAATTTGATTGGCTTGTTCTTGGCACCGCAGTCCGAAGCGCATGTCCGTATGGCGCTGAGACCGATGTTTGGTCTAATGGCTGAATATCTGTATAAAGAAGACGGTAAAATCCAAGAGCCTGGTATCAAACGCCTGTCCTTGCACTTAAATGCGATGATTGCCGGCGACCTAGAAAAATTCCTCAAAGAAACCAAAGGCAAGTTGGCAGGCTTACTCAGCAGTGCCAGTGCTTTGGGAGCATTGATGATGACCGCACTGAGCATGCCAAAAGGCAGTATTACAGGTGCGGTAGGTGCTGTCTCTGGTGCTGTCAGCAGTGCAGGTGCCAGTGCTGATACTCGTGATCCCAAAGAACAATTTAGCAACTGGGCCGCCTCGCTTGCCAGCTTGATCTCTACCGCAGCCGTGGCCAAACAAGGACAAGATTCAGCCTATGCCGACATACCCATAGGGGCTTTACAGCTGCTTGCTGCCAAACATGCGGGTCAATTGACCGGCGCGATCCAAGCCCAATCCAGCGGACAAAAATACACCCTGATGTGGTTGATTGATGAAACCTTAAAAGCGATTGCTGAGCTAGAAAATAAAGTCAGTGCCAGTGTGCCTGTGACCCAAACAGGGGAGCTGGAGCGGCATACCAAAGGCGATACTTTAGAGTTTGTTTCGCTACAAGCCAATGCCCTCAATGATCCACTCTGCGTAACCCTTGGCAGTGATTCAGCAACTTTCAAGAGTATCAGCTATGCCATCGGTGCAGAGCGGGTCAAACATACTGATTTTTATCTGCCACTGCTCGGCTTTGGCTTTAGCCGCCAATACAACTCGCAAATGTCAGAGTTTGATGACAGTTGTATAGGTGCACGCTGGATGATGCCCTTTTCCAATCGGATTGAAGCGACTGAATTCGGCTATCTCTTTATTGATGGTAATGGACGTAAACATCGATTACCAGCCAGTATCACTGAACAAGTCTACGACGTACCTTTTGAAGGGATTTTGATTGCCCCGCTTGAGAATGGTGATCTAGCCTTAAATTTTGGTGGCGATTGGAATTTTCACTTTCACCAATTTGTAGAAGGTGGGCACTATCATCTGGTGTTAGAGGAGAATCCAAGCAGTAACGAACAGGTGAAACTGGATTATTTGCTGGTCAATGGACAGGCCTTTCTGAAGCAAGTCGATTTTCAACTTAAAAAAGCCCAGCAGAGCTTAAAATTTGCCTACAACCCCCAAGTGAAGATGATTGCGATCTTTGTGGATGAGCAAGCAGAACCACTGGCACGCTATGACTATGATCAACACGGTAATCTGATCAAAGCCTATGATCAAAATGGGCATCATCGAGATTATACCTATAACCATGCCCATCAACTGACCCGCTATACCGACCGCACAGGACGTGGACAAAATATCCGTTACGAATCCCCTGCAGCGAATGCCAAAGCGATTGAGGAATGGGCGGATGATGGGAGCTTCCACACCAAACTGAAATGGCATCCGCGCCTACGCCAAGTGGCGGTGTATGATGCCTATGACAATCCGACCTACTACTACTTTGACCTTGAAGGCTTTACCTATCGCACCCGTTTATCGGATGGACGCGAATCCTGGTATTCCCGCGATCAATACAAACGCATCACCCGACAAATCGACTTTGAAGGACGCGAAACCCAACAAGAATACGATGAAGCAGGACAACTGACTAAAATCGTACAACCCAATGGCGGGGTGATCCGCTTTGCCTATGATGATCAAGGCAATCTGATTGAAACCAAAGATCCCGAAGGCAATATCTGGAAAAAAGAATACGATGCTGATGGCAATGTCAGCAAAGAAATCAATCCACTGGGACATACCACGACCTATAAATACAATGCTCAAGGGCAAGTGGTTGAGGTGATTGATGCTAAAGGCGGTAAAAAGAGCATTCAGTACAACGACCTCGGGCAAATGCTGTCCTACAGTGACTGCTCTGGCAAAGAAAGCGCGTGGGAATATGACGAAACAGGCACACTCTTACAACAACAAGATGCCACAGCCCAAGCCGTGCAATACCTTTATAGCGACCAAGGCATAGATAAAGGACAGCTTAAAACTGTCATCTACCCCGATGGCTTAAAAGAACACTTCGAGCATGACCAAGAAGGACGCTTGCTCAAACACATCGATACCGCAGGCAAAGCCACCCTCTACAGCTACAACCAAACCGGGCTACTGCAACAACGCATAGATGCCAACAAATACCAGATTGGCTACCAATGGGACAAACAAGGCCGCATCCAAAAGCTGATCAACCAAAACCATGCAGAGTACCTGTTCGATTACAACAGCATGGGACAACTGGTTCGAGAACAAGCCTTTGATGGCGAAGAAAAGCATTATGCCTATGCAGAAAGTGGACGCCTGTTCCAAATCAAACAAGCTCAAGTCATTACCCAATTTGGCTACCATGAAGATGGA